>JAHBXR010000023.1 GCA_019636335.1 Pirellulales bacterium | reverse complement strand
ATTCGTTTGTCTGGCCCGCTCGTGCGGCGTAGGATTCACGAGAAGGACCGTGCCAAGAAGGAACGTCGCGTCACGACACGATGCTCCGACGGAGGTAACGATGCGAAGACACCATCCGGCTATTTTGATCGGGCTCTTCAGCCTGCTGTTGCTGGCAGGATCGGCGCGAGTTGCCGTCGCACAGTTTCCTCAGTATCGTCCGCCGTCGATCAATCCGATGCAGAACACGATCAATCGACCGACGGTGAGTCCCTATCTCAATTTGACGCAGCGTAACTTCAACGGTCCCCCGACTTATCAGACGTTGGTGCGGCCGATGGTGGAGCAGCGTCAGGCGGCGGTACGGCAGGCCGCGCAGATTCAGCAGATCCAACAAGATATCAGTTCGTCGAACCGCATGGGCGCTTCGCGTACCACGGGCGAATCCCAGCAGGTGCGAGGCACCGGCCACGTCAGCGGCTTCATGAATCACATGCACTTCTTCCCGCCCATGCGTTAATCCTCGCGGCGGGAATCGCGAGTCGCGCGGCACTACTTCGCGTGAAGCTCGCCTAGGAATCGGCTCCAGCATCTCCCTCTGCGCTCGCTTTGCGCGCGTCGTGGTCGAGGGGGAAGGGCTGAACGGATAGGGAAAGGACTCCGCGTGTCGCTCGCTTTGCCCTCGCAAGGAAATCGCCGACGGTGGAAATGGCGGCTACTGGCGCTGGGATTCGCCGGCGTTTTGAGCTGCGCCATGCTCGCCTTGGCAGAGCTTGGCACGCGTTGTTTGTTTCCCGCGGTGAACTTTCAGGACACGGATGCGACGCTGCTCGTGCGCACCGCACAAGCAGGCTATCAATGGCACCCCTCTGCCAGCGGCTATTGCTTTGGCGAGTACGTCCACATCGACGAGTCGGGGTGCCGCGACCTGGAGTATCGCAAGCCGGCCAGGCAAACCTGGCTGATTCTCGGCGACTCGGTCGCGTTTGGCGTGGGCGTGCCCGCGGCCGAGACGTTCGTCGGACGCGTGGAGCGCGCGCTGCCCGAGGTACACTTGCGCAATGCTTCCGTCGTGGGCATGAATCTCGACGGCCAACTTGCCAAAGCCGGCGAAATGTTGCGTCAGGATCCGTCGATCGCCCGCGTGACGCTGTTCTACTGCTTGAACGACCTCGAGGACGTCTCGGGCGAGGTATCGACCGCGCCGCGCTGCGAAGCGGGCTCGGTAGCGAACCTGGCACTCGAACAGAGCGGTTTCGGCGAACGTCTGCGCGGCCTGCTGCGGTCGCGCTCGAAGCTCTATCTGTTGCTCAAGGGACAATTGACCGATCGCAGCCAGACCTACTTCTGGTGCGACTACGCCCGCTACACAGATGCCGGCGGCGGGAGCATCCTCGGCTTCGATCGCATCGAGGCCATGGCGCGGCTGGCCGAGCAGCACGGCGCCCGCTTCGACGTGGTGCTGCTGCCGTACGAGTATCAACTGCGCGCCGAACGCGATGATCTGTGGGCGCCCCAGGAGCAATTGGCCGCGTATCTCCGCGAGCGGGGCATCAAGTACCACGATGCACGCCCGTGGTTCGCGACGACCGAAGGCTCGCGGCAATGGTTCCTGTTCGGCGACCCCATGCACTTGTCAGCGGCGGGGCATCGACAGATCGCCTCGGGCTGGCTGCGGTCGATGCGCGACGTTGAATCGCAACCCCAAGGTCATCTCGTCGCGCGGCCAGTGGACGAACCGAGCACGTCGACCAAGTGACGGTTCAAGCCCGGATGCCCGTTTCGGTCGCGGGAGAAAGGGTACTCTCGGCAACCGTCGCGCGTGGTGAGATCCACCAGCGCGAGACCACGAACCAGAGGATGGTTCCGACGGCCAAACCGCCCAGATCCTGGAGGAAGTCGCCCCACTCCGGACTGCGGTTGGGGATCGGACCTTGAATCAACTCGGTGAAACCCGCGTACACGGCCAGCAATCCGAGCAAGGTGGCGTTGCTGAGGGGCCAGCGTGCCATCAGCATCAAGAAGGCGAGGACGACAAACGTCGCAAAGTGGACGATGAATCCCAGCATACGGAAGGCCGAGACGATCAGTTCCTGCTGACCAAACCAATCGAGCGGATTGCGCACGACCAAGAGCAGCGTGAGGAACGCGAGATAGATCAAACTGATGGTTCGTGACACGCGGCACGCCCGACGTCGAGATGCGTTGCCCTCCGAAACCCCGGTTCTAGCATAGGTTGATCCTGCGAATGGGCCAAGGACGGTATTCGCCGATTGCGGCGCGAGCCCTTTGATTACCGCAGCCAGATCGGCCTCGCTTGCCTAGCCGGTCTGCTAGCAGATTGATAAGATTCGAGGAAGAAACGAGCGATCCGACCCCCTGGAGATCCTCCCCATGCTTGGGGCCAAGTTGAATGTCGATCAGTACATCGAGCGGATGCACGCCGAGATCGACCGCGTTGATCGTGCTGAAATCGTGCTGATGGCCGACCTGATCTACCACGCCTGGCAGAACGAGCAGTTCGTCTACATCTGCGGCAATGGTGGTTCGGGCACCACCGCCACGCACATGAGCGAAGACCTGGGCAAGAGCTCGCTCCGCGAGTGCGATCTGAAGGACGAGTCGAAGAAGCGGCTCAAGGTGATGAGTTTAACCGACAACCTCGGTTGGATCCTCGCCGTCGGCAACGACTGCGGCTACGACCAGATTTTCGTCCAGCAGTTGATGAACTATGGTCGTGCCGGCGATCTACTGATTGCGATCAGCGGCTCGGGCAATAGTCCCAATATTCTGGCCGCCGTCGATTGGGCGAATCGCCACGGACTGAAGACGTTTGGGCTGACGGGCTTCGGCGGTGGCAAGCTGCGAACGATGGCGCAGTCGGGGCTGCACGTACCGCTCGACGATATGGGCATGGTCGAGAGCATCCACTTGGCGCTCTTCCACTTCGTGCTGAACGATGTCTTTGCCCGCATCAATCGCGAAGGACGCTACGCCTTGAACGGCCAATCGGCCGCCGTTTAGACCGCTCGGTTCCGGCCGCGGCGAACCTCTGCGGAGACACGCATGCTGCTGGGTATCGAAATCGGTGGCACGAAGATTCAGCTTGGCATCGGGGCTGGAACGGGTCCGCCGCTGGCGGCGCTCGAGCGCTTCGAAGTCGATCGCGAAGCCGGCGCGTCGGGCATCCTGAACGAGATCGTCCCCCGCGCACGCGAACTGATCGCGCGGCATGCGATCGACCACGTGGGCATCGGCTTTGGCGGGCCGGTCGATCCCGCGCGCGGCCGCACCGTCAAGAGCCATCATGTCGCCGGCTGGGACGACTTTCCGCTGGTCGAGTGGTGCCGCGATACGCTCGGTCTGCCCGCGGTCATGGCGAACGATGCCGACGCGGCCGGACTGGCCGAGGCTGTGTACGGCGCGGGACGCGAATTCAATCCGGTGTTCTACGTCACAGTCGGCACGGGCATCGGCGGGGGCTTGATCATCGACCGGCGCATTTATCGTGGTGCCGGCGCGGGTGCGGCCGAGTTGGGTCACCTGCGGCCCGGACTCTCGGCCGAGAATCCCGAAGCGATTCTCGAGTCGTACGCCGCAGGGTGGGGTATCGCCGCGGCGGCACAATCGCGATTGGCCGAACCGGTTTCGCATCGCATCGGTCCGCTGCGTGGCCAGCCTGGCGCGCGCCGTCCCGAGGACGTACGCCAGCGATTGATCGAAGTGGAAGAGGCGGACGAGGCCTTCGCCGGCGATCTGCTCGAACGCTGCGACGGGCGGGTCGATCGACTGACGGCGCGGCTGGTGGGAGAAGCTGCCGCGGCGGGCAACGGGCTCGCCCTGCAAGTGCTCGATCGCGCGTGGCAGGCGCTGGGGTGGGGCATCGCGCAGATGATTACGCTCGTCGCGCCCGAGGCGGTGGTGATCGGCGGCGGTGTCTCGCTGCTCGGAGAGGAGTTATTCTTCGAGCCGATACGTCGTGAAGTGGAACGCTATGTCTTCCCGCCGTTTCTGGGCAAGTACCACATCGTGCCAGCGGAGTTGGGGGAGGATATGGTCGTGCATGGGGCGCTGGCGCTCGCGGCGCAAAGCCAACATTGATTGATGAGAAGGCAAAGCGACTTCTTGATGAGAAGTGGCATAGGCCGCTGGCCTGTGCAGAGTGGTGTGCAGTAGTCACCGGTCTTGAAGTCAATAAGCAATCTGCACAGGCTGGCAGCCTGTGCCACTTTTTTTTGGGGGTGGCCTGAAGAAGACCATTTTCCCCGCTCACGATCGCTGTTCGAGCCGCGCCTTTATCTCGGGCAGCGGATAGTCGATCAGCGATAGTTCTTGCCCGGTGATCTGGCGCAACCTTCTCCAGCCGCGGGTGACGAGCGACTCGCGCTCGCGGACGAAGGCTGGATCCATCTGTCGCTTGTCGAGTGGGCCTTCGACCGCGATCGGTTCGAACTCGCCGTCGACGATGAACTGCGCGAGGGAAGGGTTGCAGCGGATGTGGCGCTCGCGCGTGGTGTGCAACTCTTCGGGATCGACCATGCCGATGACGTAGCGCAGGTAGAGGTCGCTGTCGACGATCTCCTCGACGTCGCCGCCGCACACGTCGCAGAGATAGCCTTCTTCGCACTTGGCCATGATGGGTCAAAGCCCGAGCACATCTTCGATGCCGTACATGCCGGTGGGTTTTCCGGCGAGGAATCTCGCGGCGGCCAGTGCCCCCTGCGCATAGCAATCGCGCGAGCTGGCTTTGACGGCCAACTCCAGGGTCTCGCCCAAGAGACCAAAAACGATCGTGTGTTCGCCGGGGTTATCGCCCGTGCGCACGGCGTGGTAACCGATCTCGTGGCGGGGCCGCACGCCGGGACGGCCTTCGCGACCATGCGTATGCGAGGTGAGCCCCGCTGCCTGGGCGATGATCTCGCCGAACTTGAGCGCGGTGCCGCTGGGGGCATCTTCCTTGAAACGGTGGTGGCGTTCGATGATCTCGACATCGACGCCGCTGGGATGATCCTTGAGCGCTTTGGCCGCGGTCGCGGTGAGCTTCATCGCCAGGTTCACGGCCAGGCTCATGCTAGGAGACCAGAGCAGGGGAATCTTCTGGGCGGCATCGGCGATCGCCTTGCGACCATCTTCCTCGAAGCCGGTGGTCGCGACGACGACGGGCGTGCCGCGTTCGACGCACTTGCTCACCAGGGCGAGCGCCGCCGCCGGCACGGAAAAATCGATCACCACATCGACCGGCCCGGTCCAATCGTCCGAGAGGGGGACGCCGAGCGTGCCGCCGCCGGCAATGGCGCCGGCGTCCTCGCCCAGGCGCGGATGGCCGGTGCGTTCCAGCGCGGCGACGATTTCGAGCGCGGGATCGGCGTTCCCGAGGGCCACGAGCCGTTGCCCCATGCGACCGGCGGCGCCATGAATGGCGACCCGCACTTTACGTTCAGCGTTCACAGGCGCGCTCCGTCGCGATTTCGTCAACTATAGAGTTGAATCGCCTTGATGATGTCGTCCCGGTCGTTGGCCACCGCCACGGCGCGGTTGGCGTAGGCCGCGCGCTTCACGCCGCGGCTGCCGAGCTTCTTGTTGAACAATTCCTGGTCGGTGGTGTGATAGGCCACCGTGGCATCGGGATCTTTGAGCTGGTGGCCTGTCAGGATGCAGACGACACGTTCGTCGGGCTGGATGATGCCTTCGGCCGCGAGCAACTTCGCGCCGGCCACACTCGCGGCGCTGGCCGGTTCGCAGCCCAGTCCTCCCGCGCCGACTTGGGCCTTGGCGTCGAGGATCTCCTGATCGGTCACTTCGCGGACGACGCCGTTCATCCACTCGAGCGCCCGGAGGCACTTGTCGAGATTCACCGGCCGATTGATCTCGATGGCGCTGGCGATGGTCGAGGCGCGGCGTTTTTCGGCATCGAGCTCGTCGTAGTAGCGCTGCGATACTTCGGAATTTGGCGTTCCGCCGTTCCAACGAAGTCCGCGCCGCTCGTACAGTTCGAAGAGCGTGTTCGCTCCCGCGGCATTGATGACGGCCAGACGGGGCAGGCGATCGATGAGGCCGATCTCGCGGAGCTCTTGGAAGGCCTTGCCAAAGGCGCTTGAGTTGCCGAGGTTGCCGCCAGGCACCACGATCCAGTCGGGCACTTCCCAACCGAGCGCCTCGAGCACGCGGAACATGATCGTCTTCTGCCCCTCGAGCCGGAACGGATTGACGCTGTTGACCAGGTAGATGCCGAGCTCTTTGGAGACCTCTTTGACCCGGGCCATGGCATCGTCGAAGTCGCCGGCGATCTGCACGGTCAGCGCGCCGTAGTCGAGGGCCTGCGAGAGCTTGCCGTACGAGATCTTGCCCGATCCGACGAAGATCACTGCCTTGAGCAATCGCGTGACCGAGCAGTAGGCGGCCAGCGAGGCGCTCGTATTGCCGGTCGAGGCACACGCGGCACGCTGGGCCCCGATCGTGCGGGCGTGCGTAAAGGCGGCCGACATGCCATTGTCTTTGAAACTGCCCGAGGGATTCATTCCCTCGTATTGCAGAAAGAGCCGCCCGGCGTTCTGGCCGACGAACTTCGCCACCGAGTCGGACGACTGCAGCAGGGTTTGGCCTTCGCCGATGGTGACGACTTGCGTGGGTGGGGCGAAGGGGAGCAACTCGTGGAAACGCCAGACGCCGCTGAAAGCGAGCGGATCGCCCCGTCGCGACCACTTCTGTTCGAAGAAGCTGAACGACGAAGGGGGCTTGAGTCGGTCCCAGTCGTACTTGACGTCGAGCAACTGCCCACAGGCCTGGCAGGCGACGCGGACCTCGTCGATTCCGTAGGTCGCCCCGCAGCTTGGCTGGATGCACTTCTGAAAGGCGACGTCTGTCAAAGTGGCGACGCTAATGGCAGTGCTCCAGACACAAGGGCAGGGGGGCGAAAGCTGACCTGGCCACCCGACCGCCTCGCCTCACCGACCCCAAAAGAAGGACAACCCCGCCAGTTTACGCCAGCCCCGGCAGACCATCAAGTTGCGCGCTGATGCAGTGAAATAAACCAACCCAAATCACACCTAAGTCCTTCGCCGAACGACAAAAGTCTCTAACTTGGGTTAACGGGCTGCAAGCCGATCAGGCGATCAGTCAGATGCCAAAGAGCGGCATCTAGTTCGGGCTGAATCGGTGTACTTCGAGCACATACTCTTTTTCTGCTCGCTTGCTTCCGAGCACAAGAGTATCTCCAGCCGAGTTCAGGCCGAAACATGTCACGGGGCGAGCTTTCGAACCGATGGCGAGCAGTTCTTCTCGTGTCGCGACGTTCCACATACGCACCACGCCGTCAATACAGCGGCTAATCAAGGTGCTTCCATCGGGCGAGAACTGAAGATTGATCACGATCGCTGAATGCCCGATGATCTTTACAGGACGTCCGCCACGAGTTACATCCCAAAGAAAGATCGCACTTTCGCCGCTAGCCGCAAACGTGTGGCCATCGGAAGAAATCGCACCACACCACACGCCATCCAGCGGCCGATTCAGGGCGATTCGCGGGAACGCCGACTTCGGGGGCGCGACCAGAGGTCCCGCAGGGTCGAGCAGGTCGATCCACGCGTCGCCAATGACCGTGGGATAGACACCCAAGCTCCGCCTGGAGAGGGAATTGTCATGCTGTTCGAGCAGAGTGCCCGTTCGAGTGTCGATCACGATCGACCCAGTACGACGTTCTTTCTGCGGCAATCGCTCGCCAGAAGCGGAATTCCGCACTTCTCCTCGCAGCACGGTGACCGACTTATCACCTGGCAGGGCGATCCCATTGAAGTGGGTAAGCGGCCATGCGGCATACTGCTGTAGGAGTTCGCCCGTTTGAGGATCGTGCTCGCCGAATTCGCCCGAGTGACGCTGGAACACAACGCGGTCCCCCGTCGCGCTGAATGCGATGGGCCAACGCGACCAATGAACGTCGTGATCCAACGAAGAACAAGCTTCAATCGACCAGAGCCTCTGCATAGTGCGACCGTCGTACACGGTCACCAAGGAAGTGGGTAATAACTCGTCGAGCGACGTTACATCCTTACTTGTTACTCCTTCGAGCGCATCAACATCGAAGCACGCCACCGCCAGATATCGTCCGCACGGTGAGAACACACTGACTGACGGCTGATCCGGTAGAGTGACTTCGTCCGTTGCTTCGGACAAAAGACTCCACACGTGAATCGTGCCATCGCGACCGCCTGCGACAAGTTGCCTGGTCTGTGCGGCTTGATCGACGGCGCTGGGTACGCCGTCATATCGCAGAAAGCGACGATTGGCGGTTTCGCGCCCCTCCAGCAAGTCGCGAACGTCGATCAACTCGACGACGCCATTGAACATAGCCGCGGCCACCTGGTCCTGATCGACGCAGCGCTGGAATCGCTCGATGCGATGGGTCGTGGCCAACTCGTGCAACAAGGCGCCGCTCTCGAAATCCCACACGCGTAATACCGGCCTTCCGCCCGCCGAGATTAGACGCGGCGGCGATTCGGCCAAGATGTAGAAGTCAGTCAAACTATCGATGTCCTGCCAAGATTGGACCGGTTCGAGCGATGGCACTTGTAGGACGTGCAGACCCGCTATGGCCGTGCCAGTGATCAACCACCCTCGCGTAGAGCAATCGGCAATGCGTCGGATAACGCCTCCATGCCGGTTGCCGTCGAGCCGTTGGAAGTGCGAGATCGGCAGCTCCGACTGATTCTGCACTTTCCAGATGTCGCGATCGACCATCGCGATCCGCCCGTCGCTGCTCCCCACAGCAATATAAGACGCCTTGTCGAGCCAACACAAAGCGTGTATTGGACCGTCGAACACCGCAACTTCATGCACAACCGGTGAGATCACCGAGCCTGCGACTTCGTGAACGTGCAAACGTCCGTCTGTCAGACCCCGCGCCAGCCACTTGCCGTCTGGCGAAAAGCAGAATGCGACAGTGCTCTCCTCAGGCCCCTCCACCGTCATCAAAGGCTGCCACGAGTCGGTATCCCAGAGCCGGATCAGTCCATCTTCCCCAAGCGAGGCCAGCAAGCGTCCGTCGGGACTGAACTGCGTTTCCAACACGCGCCCTTCGTGCGCGTCGAACGAGCGTGAGGTCGCCTGCTTCAACAGGCTGGCGAGCAACTCGTAAGCCACATCGCGGCGCACCTCGCCATGCGCCAACTGCGAGGCGTCGGCAAGTGCTGTCGAGAGGTCCACATGATTGCCACGACGCCCGGCGTCGGCCGCACGCCGGATGCTCGATACGTACTGCATCTGGCGATCGTGGCGGTCTGTTTCGGCGGCGGCAGTCTCGGCCATCTCGATGCGGCGCGTCGAGGCGGCACGCTGGCCAGCGACAACCGACCACCCGCCGACGAACACGACCGCTACCAGGAGCGCGGCCAATACAGCGAGGGTAGCAACCGGCCGACGGCGCGCCAGCTTCCAGGTGCGCCGCCAGAGGGGCGTCGGCTTGGCACGGATCGGTTCATGAGCGAGAAACCGTCGTAGATCCTCTGCCAACTCACCGGCATCGGCATACCGGCGTTGCGGTTCTTTCTCCAGACACTTCGAGACGATCGCCGCCAAATCTCGCGGCACGCGCGGACGCAGGGTTCGCAACGATGGCGGTTCGGCTTCCAGGATCTGTCGGCGGATGTCGTCGGCGTACTCTCCCTCGAACGGACGCCTTCCAGCGATCAACTCGTAGAGCATGACGCCGAGAGAAAACACATCGGACGCGGGGCCGACCTCGGCCGACCGCGCAGCCGCCTGCTCGGGCGACATATAGCGGTCCGTGCCGATGATGGCCACCGTCGTGGTCAGGTCCGACAACGGTGCGGTACGCGCATGGCGCGCCAGTCCGAAGTCGGTCACGACCGGCTCGAAGGGGAGTTGACCTCCTTCCGCGTCGGACGATCGTAACAGGATGTTGCTGGGCTTAAGATCGCGATGCACGATGCCCTGCTCGTGCGCAAACTGCACGGCCTCGGCCACCGAGTGGATCAACTCGGCTGCCATGCCTGGGGAAATAATCTCATGGTCGGACAGCCAATCCGCCAGTGTCGGACCTTCGATCAGTTCCAGCGAGATGTATCTTGCCATCTCGACGCTGCCCGAGTCATACACCTCGACGATGCCACGGTGGCGCAGCGCTGCCACGGTCTTGGGTTCTTCGATGAACCGCTGGGCCGCTTCCTCGTCCATCAACACGGCCGGCCAGGCGATCTTCAGGGCAACCTCGCGATCTAGTTCCAAATCAATCGCGCGAAACACCGCGCCGTAGGCGCCTTTTCCTAGCAACGACTCCAGTTGAAAGCGCCCGAACGACTGTGGCCAAGTGCTCGGATGGGGAGCGCTCGTCGAGCGGGATGCATCGGTGTAGAGCCTGCTCAGCCAAAAGAGAAACTGCATCACGTTGGATGACATGAAGTCGTCCGGCTCCAGCGAACTCGCTGAGCCGCCCCCCGCCGAATCGACATTCGGCCGATCAAACGGTGTCATCGTTAGCGTAGCTCCGGCGAAGCTTGTCTAGCGCGCGGTCATACGCCTTGCGGGCCGCTTCGGCGGTCGAGTTCGTTAGCATCGCGATCTGCTGGTAGCTCAGCCCTTCAAAGAGGCGCAGATGGATCACGCATTGCTCATTCGGCTTGAGGCACTGATACAGTGCGTACGCCCGGTCGAGTTCTTCGCGCTGCTCGATGCTCAGCGCGGTGTCATTCGCGTGCGGGCCGTCCCCGCGGGCGAGAACAACGCTCCAAATCATGCGTTTATGCCGCTCGGCATTGCGGGCAAGATGGTTGCGCGTCCATTCCTGCCTTCGCCGAAAGAGCACTTTACGCGCCCATTGTTTGAAGTCCGCGAACGTGCTGCGTTCGAACTTCTCGAATTGCTCGCGAGCCCGGATCAAGGTGTCCTGCACCAGGTCGGACGAGCCGTGGGAAGGGTTTGCCCGGCGGGAGCGGCGGCGTGTCGTTAATTCCGCCCAAAGCTGCTTGGAAAGCTCGGCGATGAGCAGGTCAAGTGCTTCGGCGGAACCGCGCTGCGCCTCGACGACGAGGCCATCTAAATGAGCAGAGGGGCGTACTCCGCGGCCGGAGCGTGAGTGCGAAGTCGAACTGCTCTGACGGGCCGAAGACGGATATGTCGACATTCCCTGCCCCTAACTGCCCAAATGCGCCGCGTGTCGAATCGAGCCACATTGTCCTATGCAGGAATGGGCGATTCAACCCCGGCGACCGAGGGCCGCGATGCCTCGCGGCCTGCCAACAGTCGGGAATTACTCGCATTTCACGAACATGTCCGGTTTCCGGTCCTGGCGCATACCACTCTTCGCCCACGGATTATTCGCCTGGAATGGCGAAACGATGTCCGTTCGGCGTCCTTGGCGCATGTATGTACTAGACGGGCCTCGTTGCCTTGTCTTTCTCATCACTGGGACTGCTAGTGACCCATCCGACAAGCCGCGCTTCGCACTGATCGACTGTGGAGTCGATCGGCGCCCTCTCTTGCGGCCGTCCCTGCCCCACCTCGCGCCCGCGACCTTGCTGCGCGCGATCTCGTTCCAATCCGTAAATGAAGTCCTCTTTAGTCCCGAGGGATATATGACCCTGAATTACCGCCTTTTCCCCACTGCGATTGTCTTGGTTCTGACCCTGGTCACGCACGTGCGGGCAGAAAGCATCGGCTTTACCAGCTTCGGCAACTTCTCGGAGTGGGAGATCAATCAGGGGGACGGCGGATCTGCGCCAACCATTTCGATTGCCAACGACCGCATCCAAATCACGAACGCACTGTCGAGTATTCAGCGACGTAGCATGTTCCACAAAACACCACAGCCCATTTCATACTTTGAAGCATCATACGTCTATCAAAACGTTGGGGTATCAGGGAATGTTGGGCTTACATTCGTAATTCAGAACAGCAATGCCGGTATCGACGCTCTCGGCAATGCTTCCGCTGACTTGGGGTACGCCACTAGCATCAATAAAAGCATTGCGCTCACCATCGAATTAGATAGCAACGGACGGGCGGGACTGTTTCAAAATGGGAGCAAATCGGGGCTTGGGTCACTCACCAGCCCTTTGAATCTCAGTCTTGGGAATCCCATCGCCGTCAATATCTCCTACGATGGCCTGAATTTAACACATGCGCTTACTGATACAGTGACACTCGATAAATACAGTGTGACCTCTCAAATTAATATTCCATCCATTGTCGGTAGTAGTCACGCGTTCGTAGGATTTACAGCGTCGACTGGAAACGCGCCGAGGAATCAGTTTGTATCGCATCCAAACTTTCTCTGTGCCCGAACCCAGCTCGCTCTTCGTTGCTGCGACCGGCGGGCTGGCCTTGGTGGCCTATGCCGGACATCGCAAGCGTCGTCGGCGTGCCCTCCCCCTATAGCAATCCGTTTGACCTCGGCTTAATGCGCTATCGCTGAGATAACGGTGGACAGTCAAGAAAAGACTGAGTGGTCGTAATTTAAGTAAACGGTGCTGAAGCACATCATGCGACGCTTCATGAGATTCGGACGTCACAAAAACAGGGCGCTATCAATGGTCAGAATCTTCTTGCGGCTGTTGTTTCTTGTCCTCATTCCGTTGGATTGGTCGTGCGGCGCGGACGCGCCCACTGCCGAGGGTAATCTTGCTGGTGCAAAACAATCGTTCGATGATGCCCGAGTAGAGTTGCTCAAGGCATTGCATCTCCTGGAAGAAAGGGCACAAAAAAATGGTGACCTTGATGCCGTTCAAGCAATCCGCGACGAAACAGCGGCCTTTGTCATGGACGGTACGCTGCCAGCGTCTGCGACAGGCAAGCCTCCGTTGAGGCTACTCAAGAAATGGCTCAAGAGGGTTGAAGACTCTTACCTGCAGTCCATTCAAGAGCTGACCAAGGCCGGTGACGTCGAGGGGGCGGTGGCCCTTCAATTAGAGCTGGACGGTTTCAGGCGGGGAGAATGGACTCCCCTGCCGCAGGAATTGGGCGCAGCTCGAGTATTTGCTGGTGCATGGAAGGTCGAACAAGACGAGATCATTCAACTTGACGACAACAGTAAATGGGGCTTTCTTACGTTTCGACATCTGCCCTGG
This sequence comes from Pirellulales bacterium, assembly GCA_019636335.1. Classification (NCBI taxonomy): domain Bacteria; kingdom Pseudomonadati; phylum Planctomycetota; class Planctomycetia; order Pirellulales; species Pirellulales bacterium. The sequence goes on along the minus strand of JAHBXR010000023.1, from coordinate 95,319 downwards.
CGCGACTACGATATAACGTGCGAAGTGCATACTCCCCCGCTTAAAGATTCAAGTGTTCAAGTTCTTTTTAATGTTGCGAATCCGTACCACTTTCGCGAGCTGAGGATTCGTAGCGACGGTGTCGAGTTGCACTGCAACTCTGGGCCTGCTCGTAGCGCAGTTCCCGTCCTGAAAAAGGAACTGGAAATACCAGCGAAGTGGCATCAAGTTCGTATTTCCGTTCGAGGCTCGAAGTGCGAGAACATCGAACTCGATGGAGTGCGAGTATTTGACCGACATGATGACGCCCGCTATCTGCAAGGCTGCGGCGTCGGAATTGGTGCGACGAAAGGTGCCTCCGCTCGCCTGCGCAAGGTCCAGATCGCCAATGCTGCCGGTCAACGATTAGCGGCCGGTGGCATCACGGGCTTACAACCTAAGCCGAATGCTCAAATGTTAGCAGCCGAGCGGGCGTCCGCTCACTTTCAAGCAGGCACGAAGTGGAGCGGAACGAGGACGTCTCGGCCAGGTGTGCCAGGGAGCTCGTATTATGTCCATGTACACTCGAGAACGGACAACCGATTCATGGGAAAGCGCTTCTCCAACGGCGAAAACCGCAATCCAGTTCTCATCGAGGGCGTCATCGTGGGAGCAGACATCAAATGGCGCGAAACGCTGCCGGGGCGGCTTACCGCGGAAGTTTCAGGGCGATTGTCGAACGATGGTAGAGTGATGCAGCTCAAGTATTCCACCACATGGCAAGGCGGAAGAAAAGACGAAGGTATCGGAGAAATTAGACTCAGCGAATGAATGTGCGCGCGCCTGGTATGAAGCCCCAGCAATTCTTCGGCGGCAGCAACTCGGCCAACTTTGCGAACGTCATCGGCGCCCTCTCGGACGTAGGAGCGTATGTCGACTCGCTGAGCCCCTATGGCACATTCGACCAAGGCGGTAACGTGTGGGAATGGAACGAGGCACTGTTTGACGGCAAGCCTGGCGGTGAGTACCGGGGCACGCTCGGGGGCGCATGGCAAAGCAGTGCGAGCGTTCTGGCAGCCTCGCACCGGGACAGCGGCAACCCGACGGGCGCCAACAACGTTGTTGGTTTCCGCGTAGCAACGATCGCCATTGTTCCCGAACCGTCTTCTGTGGTCATTCTCGCGGTTGGAAGCTTCGCTTTCATGCTCACCGTGGGACGAAGGACCCCCCTATGCAGATAACATGGGAAGCCTTCCCATGTTATCGCTCAGATTGGACGGAGGCGACGGAGCGTCAGGCGCGTCAGAAGTCGTCCACAGACAAGAGGTTCGGAGAAAACGATCATAGACTTCCGCTTTCGCTCGCGCCGTGCTCGCTTCTCGGCGGCAGTGAGCTTACGCTTCGGTTTTGCCATGTCGGTTCTCCTGCTTCGCGAATTCGAGCTTATCCCCCCGCAGTCGAGTCCGTTGGCCCGCAGGGGAGGCGAATCCGACGCGACCACGGTGAAAAAGTCGAACCTCGTCGAACTAGCGATTGTCTGACAGAGCCGACGGGCTTCGTCACCGAGATTGGCTTTTCGCATGCTTAAACGGATCCGTACCGCACACCTCTCTGTTGGTCTTGCCGGAATCGCCGCTTTCCTGGCGACCGGTCTCTACATGGACCGGTTCCACGAACATCTGCGCGGCTACGACCACACGGTGCGGATGCTGTATCGTTCGACGCATATCTACGTGCTGCTGTCGGCCGTGATCAACACGGTGATGGGCTTGTATCTGCGACAAGCCGAATCACCCTGGCGGCGTGTCCTGCAACTGCTTGGATCGGCCGCACTGCTCGCGGGGCCGCCGCTCTTCGTTGCGGCGTTCTGCACGGAGCCCTACCTGACGGGGCTCGCGCGCCCCTGGTCGCGGATCGCGATCTACCTCGCAATGGCCGGCGCGGTGCTGCATCTGTTGGCGAACCTACCGCAACGCCGGACACAGCACGATCGGAATGAGTAGCAATCTGCGATGCTCGCTTCGCCGCAGGCCGTACGACGTTTGCCCGAGTGATCGAAGGATTGGATGACGTAGGGCTCGTTGCGCCTCTTGCGGTCAACTACGATCGCCTAGGTCGAGTTCCTGGTTCCGGTTGTCAGGGCTGCGGATCGACTTTCGTCACACGCTCAGGATCCTGACGCCAAATGCGATACGAATAGATCGGCAGCCAGATCACCATAAACGCTACCATGCCGAGCACGATCGCCAGCGTCCAAGCGTTGTGTACCATCGCCAACAGGATCAGCGCCGCGCCGGTCAACAGAAAGAGCCGGCCCGCCAGCCGGTTCGTTTTTTGCCAGCTCGCGGCGCTCGACAAAGTCCAAGGCGTGCGCACTCCCACGAACCAATTGGGACGGATTTTGCCTAGGAAGTTTCCGAGAATGCAGAACAGGATTCCCAGGCCCAGCGGAACGACGAACGACACGTCGACCGGATGCCCGAAGGCCACGAGCAGGATCGTCGCATGGATCAGCGCGAAGAAGAGGACCAGGGCCAGGCGGATGATCTGAGAGCCGCGCGCAAAGGACTCGTGGGTACTGTACCTTGAAGCGATCCACGTCAACACGAGCAGCAACAAGTACAGCCCCAGCCCAATCAGCGGCGCGAGTAAGAGCCCCTCGAACTTGCCCCCATAGCGATCGGGCTCGCCCGCCAGGTTCCAATGCACCGGTATCCGCTCGGGCGCCTGCCCCCAGAGGATCGCCGACGCGGCGAACATTCCCAGCAGGATGCTCGCCTGGAGGCCTTCCAGGATCTTGCTCGTGCGCATGGCTTGCTCCCTTTTCGCTGGCCGGCGCTTGAAACAACCCGCGCGCCGCCGCGACCATCTCTTCCACGACCGACACCTTCAGGCTGTAGAGGATACTGGATCATACGGCCACGGCCGTCAATGATGCGGATACCAGTGCGCTCACCGTGCCGCTAACCGGGAATCACCAAATGCGTGCAGACCCGTTGTGCGTTCGCAACGTGGCCAGTAGCCGCCGCTCTTGAAGGCGGGGCCAAAACGCGATCAAACGCCACGCTACCGCTGCTTTTTCATGCTGTCCGGCGGCGAGGCCGGCAAGTGGTACCGCATCCGCTGACGGCCACGGATGAAGCCGACAAATTCGCCAGCGGCCGGAGACAGCGTCTCGCCACGGCGGGTGAGGACGCCGGAGTGGATCGGGCGAATCGGATCGGCGATGGGACGGGTCGCCACGCGGCAGCCGCGCGTCACCACGCCGCCGGGGAGTAAGGGAACAATCGAAACGCCGAGGTCGGCCTCAACCATCCGCACGACGATCTCGGTCGTCGTCGTTTCCATCCGCACGTGCGGTGACAAGCCTTGTTCGTGAAAGGCGTCGAGGACATGTTGGCGCCCGGTCGAACCGCGCTCAAACACAATCAAGGGTTCCGCGACGAGGTCGCTCAGCTTGACCGTCTTGCGCCGCGCCAGGGGATGGCGGGGGGGCGTGATCAGGCTCCAGTCCATCGAGAAAACGTGAAGGTAGTGCAATTCGGCGGGGGGCTCGTAAGGCGCGGCGACCCCCAGGGCTACGTCTGGATCGCGCAGCAGCACACTTTCGATTTCCTGCTCGGCATGCACGCTCAAGCGAATGCGGATCTGCGGAAACCGGGCATGAAACCGCCGCGCGGTGTCAATCAGCACGTAACGCATCAAGTACTGACTGGCGGCGACATGCACCTCGCGCGGCGGCGCCGCCGGGTTGAACAGTTCGGTTAATTCCCCGGCCCGATCGAGAAACGCGATCGCGTGCGGCAGGAACCGACGGCCCTGCGCCGTCAGCGGCGTCGCTTGGCGCAGACCGCGCCCTTTGCGGTAGAGCTCAACCCGCAGTCGCGCTTCCAGAGCGATCAGCCGGTTGCGCACTCCTTGTTCCGTAATCAACAAGACTTCGCTCGCGCGACGAAGACTCCCCTGCCGCGCCAGTTCGACGAACGCGGCCACCTGGTCGGTCGACAACGAGGGAATCGAGCTCACCGTGCGCGCCTCTGAGAGATCCCGGTAAAACAACAAAAACCATTATAGCGGCAATAATAAACCATTTCTTGCAGGAAACAGATGGACGGTAGGATGAGTCGTAACCCGGCGAAATGTGCGGTGGAGCTCTCCGCCGGACGGGACGCCGCAACAAGCGCGAGGGGAGACGATGATACGTTCCACTGGATGTGCCATGGCCCGCTTCGTCGGCGCCCTGCTATTGACGATGACCGCTGCGCCGGCGCTCGCCCATCCGGGCTCGGGCATCGTCGTCGATCAGCGCGGGTATATCTGGTTCATGGATACCGGCTATGGAATCTGGCAGATCGATCCTGCCGGCCGCCTGACGGCCCAAGCCGGTACGGGCGGGCACTTCCTGGCGATCGATCGCAAACAATCCTTCGAGCACAAACATTTCGCGAGTCTCGAGCCGGGCGATGTTGAAGTCGCTCGCATTGATCCGACGCTTATCGTGGCGCGAGATTATCCCGTAACCATTGGCGCCGACGGCGCGTTTTACTATCCACAGGTCGCAGCCAAAGGTCGCGTGCGGATCCTGCGGATGGCCGCCGGCGAGGGGGCGAAGCCGCTGGCCGATCTGCCCCAGGCGCGCCAGATCGGCTACCAAGGGGAGGAAGTGAATCCCGAGTGGATTTATGGCATCGCGGCCGGGCCCGATGGCTCGCTCTATTACACCGAGCAGCAGGCTGTCCGCCGCATCGCGCCGGACGGCACCGTTTCGACCGTCGCCGAGAACGTTGTCGTTCCTGATTGCGAGCGCCCCGAAGGGCTGAAAAATTTCCGCGCCGAAGCGAGCCTCTATGGTCTGGATGTCGCCGGAGACGGAACGGTCTACGTTGCCGCGCCAAGCTGTAGCGCGGTCCTCCGCATTACGCCCGACGGCACGGTGTCGGTGGCCCTGCGCGCCACCGATCGTTGGTCTCCCCAGGGGGTAGCCGTGGTGGGCGAGACGCTCTATGTGCTCGAATACGACTATGTCGCGTCGGACGATCGCGCCGACTGGTATCCGCGAGTTCGACGTCTCGATCCGGACGGGACGGCCACGATCCTGGCGCAAGTCGACGAGCGGCCTGAGCGCGCCGGCGCTAATGTTCGCAAGTTGTCGCGCGCGGTGCTGGCCGACGTCGCAAAGCCGGCCCGGGCACACGCCGCGGTCGTGCATTTTCCCATCGTGCTGTTCGTCGTCTCGATCCCTGCCGCGGTATTAGCGATGGCACTGCGCAACCGATGGACGCCTCGCGTTCAACTGCTCGCGCTCTTCGTCGTGATCTTCATGTTATGCAGCGTGAGCGAGCGGACGGGCGAAATGGCCGAGCGGCAAATTCCGTACGGGATCGACGGCGTGCCGGGGGCAGCCTGGGAATCTCTACACCAACACACGACGTATGCCGAGAGGTTAAAGCAGTTCGCCGGCGGCGGAGCGCTGGGTGCGATCGTGGCGCTTCTACCACTGCGGTGGCGATTTGCCGGCGGATTGCGGCTGGGCGCATTGTTGCTGGCGCTTGGCGCCGCGCTGGGTGGTTCGGCGACGGCTGTCGTGACCGCGCACTACGGGGGTGAATTGGTCTATGGTCAAGGGCTTGGAACCCAGACGCTCCGCAGTTACGTCGAGGAAAAATACCGTACGAACCGAGCGGCCACGCAACTAGCCGGGATGCAGGCGCCGAAGTCGCCCGCTGGGTCGCCTCAAGAGTCGTCGCCAGAATCGTCCGCGGCGGACTTTGCGGGAAATGAGGCCGGCCAGCAGCGCAACGTCGCCGGGATGGCGCTCTGCTGGTGCCCGCCCGATCGGTTCGACATGGGGAGTCCGCGCAGCGAACCCGAGCGCCGTCCGTTCGAGTCGCAGGTCTCGATCACGCTCACGCGCGGGTTCTGGATGGGCACGTATGAGGTAACCCAGGGGGACTGGAAGCGCGTGATGGGACAGTTGCCGGGAGAATTCACGACCGAGCTCCCCGAGGGAGACGACCTCCCCGTTGGCAACGTGAGTTTTGCCGAGGCCGAGAGTTACTGCGCCAAGCTGACTGAGGTCGCTCGCGCGGCTGGCGAGTTGCCGGCCGGTTGGGAGTTTCGCCTGCCGACCGAGGCCCAATGGGAGTACGCCTGCCGTGCGGGCACGACCACGGCCACTTCGTTCGGCAAGTCGATCGGCAGCAAGCAGGCAAACATCAAGGGGGACAAACCCTACAACGGTGGCGAGCCGGGGCCGACGCTCGGTCGCGCCGCCAAGGTCGGCAGTTACCCGGCGAATCCGTGGGGACTGTACGACATGCATGGGAACACTTGCGAGTGGTGCCGGGACTGGTTTCATGGGCGATATCCCGGCGGCGTCGACCCCGATTTGCACGACGCGCAGGCAACCGCCACCAAGAACGACACAGGCGACTATTCCCGCTCGCGCCGGGGAAGCTGCTGGGCCGACGACGCTTGGGCCAGTCGCTCGGCGTTTCGCCAGCGGTTCGAGCCCGGGCGGCGCTACGACCACATTGGCTTTCGCGTCGCGCTGGTGCGCATCCCTGCGATGTAGCAGTTGAGTTTTTCGACTGCTAGTGCATTGCCAAAACCAGAAGTTCGGGTTCCCCAGCCGGGTGGCACCGACGATGGTGCGGCGCGACGTCGCGCACGACAACAGACTCGAGTCGCACCGTCGTCGGTGTTGCGCAGCAACAAGAGGGTCGATCGGGCAGGCACCTTTCAGCAGCACAGCCTCGCCACAACGTCGGTCCGGTCGAAACGAACCTCTTGTCGCTGCGCGACACCGACGAGCTTCCGACTTGCGCGAGAAAAGTTTCACCGCCATCTGCGGAAACTCGTCGGTGCTACCCCCTAGGGCAGCGTGAAACCCTGTTTTTCGGGTTCCCAAGTTCCACGCGCTCGCGATGCGAGGACCAGGCACCCGAACTTTTGGCTCTGACAAGGCACTAGATGACCTCGCTTGTCTCGCAACGGACGAAGACACCCGTATGAACCGCGCCCGGTGAGCAGGCACAACCAGCCCGGCCGGGACTTCGTTCATTCTCGGTCAATCGGCCGACGGCAAAAGGCAGGGTCAAATCCGCGCACCGGCCAAGGCGCGCTTACACCTGATCGACCGAGATTACCGGGTGGATGGTGAATTCGCCATGCTCCCGCCAGGTCTCGCAGGCCTGAGCCACGAGCGATTCCTCGTTGCTCTCTCCCAGGATGAACATCAACTCGGAACGCGTGTCGATCCACGCATCGCGAAAGCTCACGCCCGGATAGCGATTTGGCCCGCGCAGATCGAACGCCTCGAGCAACTTGTTCTTGCCGCCCGGCTTCAGCTTCAATTCCACCATGAATTTCATTGGGAGACTTTCTTGCTCGCGGTGAATCAAGGAGCAGGGATTGTGGACGAAGGGGAAGTGCCGGTCATTTCTCCATTGCCCGCGGTTGGCTCAACGATGGCGACCGAGGCGTGAGGATCGGTATCGCTTTGAGCGGACGACTTCGTGCCGACGAGACGCACCACGATGTAGAAGAACACCGGGGTCAGCAGGATGCCGAACAGGGTGACCCCCAACATGCCGGAAAAGACAGCGATGCCGAGCGCTCGGCGCATCTCGGCGCCGGCACCCACGGCCAACGCCAAGGGGACCACGCCCAGGATGAAAGCGAGCGACGTCATGATGATCGGTCGCAGGCGCAAGCGGCAGGCTTCGACCGTCGCGTCGGCCGCCGCCACCCCCTGGGCCGTCTTCTCCTTGGCGAACTCAACGATCAGGATCGCGTTCTTGCTAGCCAGACCGACCAATACCACGAAGCCGATCTGCACGAAGATGTTGATATCCATGCCGGCCATGGCCACCCCCACGATCGAGCAGAGCAGGCACATCGGCACGACCAGGATCACGGCAAAGGGGAGGCTGAGACTTTCATACTGCGCGGCCAGCACCAGAAAGACGAGCACCACGGCCAGGCCGAACACGACGATGGCCGTATTGCCCGCCAGAATCTGCAGCAGGGTCAACTCGGTCCATTGAAAATTCATGCCCTGCGGCAAGACCTGTTCGGCAATGCGTTCGATGGTCTTGATGACGGTGCCCGAACTGACGCCGGGCAGCGAGCCCCCGTTGACCGCCGCTGCCGTGACGCCGTTGTAGCGGACGACCATCGCCGGGCCCCCCGTGTCGCTGATGTGGACGACGCTTCCCAAGGGGACCATTTCGCCTTGGGCGTTGCGAACCTTCAATTGGCGAACTTGTTCGGGCGTGAGTCGGAAATCAGGATCGCTCTGCAGGTTCACCTGCCAGGTACGGCCGAATTGATTGAAGTCGTTCGTATAGTAGCCCCCCAGGTAAAGCTGCAGCGTGAGGAAGATTTCGTCGAGCGCGACTCCCATCTGCTTGCAGCGTTCGCGGTCGACGTCGACGTACATCTGTGGCGTCCGCGCGCGGAAGGCCGTGTACATGCCGACGATGCCTGGCTGCTGGTTGCCTTCGGCAGCGAGATCTTCGGAGGTCTCTTGCAGCAGGTCGAGCCCGAGGTCTCCGACGTCGCGGACCATCAGCTTGAAACCGCCGGCATTGCCCAAGCCATCGACGGCCGGCGCGCCGAAGACCGCCACCGAGGCCTCTTGCACCTCGCGGTAGCAGGCGTCGCGCAGTTGCGCCGCGATCGCGTCGGCATGCATGTCGGCGCCGTGGCGATGGTGAAATTCGTCGAGAATGACGTAAATCGAGCCGTAGTTCGAGCCGATCGCGTTCTGCACGAACGACTGGCCCGAGATCACGATCGTGTGGGCAATGCCAGGAATGCCCCCGCCGGCTGCTTGATGGCCGTCGTGCGCGTCGTGTGCTGTGTGATTGCCCGGAGTTCCCTCCCCCCGTGCGATTTTGTCGACCTGCGCCATCACGGCCTGCGTGCGCTCGAGCGAAGCGGAGTCGGGCAGGCGCACGTCGACGAGAAGATAGCCCTTGTCTTGGGGCGGGATGAAACCGGTGGGCACTCGGGTAAAGCTCAGATACGTGAGAAACAACAGCCCCGCGTAAACGAGCAGCACGATCGCGCTTCCGCGCAACAGCAGCCCCACGCCGCGCGAGTAGAGATCGGCCGTCTTGTTGAAGCCGGTGTTGAAGAGGCGGAAGAACCAGCCCAGTACGAGGTTCAACAAGCGGGTGAGCGGATCGCGTTGCTCGTGCTTGGCTCGCAGGAGCAGGGCGCACAAGGCTGGGCTGAGCGTGAGCGAATTCACCGCCGAGAAGAAGGTCGACACGGCGATCGTCAGGGCGAATTGCCGGAAGAATTGCCCCGTGATACCCGTGATGAACGCACAGGGAATAAAGACGCACATCAACACGAGTGAGATGGCCACGATCGGGCCGGACACTTCGCTCATGGCCTTGAGGGCGGCTTGCTTCGGCGGCATGCCATGTTCGAGGTGATGTTCGACCGCCTCGACCACCACGATGGCGTCGTCGACGACGATGCCGATGGCCAGCACCAGCCCAAACAACGAGAGATTGTTCAGGCTGAAGCCCAAACCGAGCATGACGGCGAACGTGCCGACGATGGCCACGGGTACGGCAATGAGTGGAATCAGCGTGGCCCGCCATGACTGCAAGAACATCAGCACCACGAGCGCTACGAGGATGATCGCGTCGCGCAGCGCCTTGAACACCTCGGCGATCGACTCGTTGATGAAGGGGGTCGTGTCGTAGACGATCGCATAGTCGACATCGGGGGGGAAGGTGCGTTTCAGCTCTTCCATGCGGAGGCGAATGCCTTCGGCCGTTTGCAGCGCGTTCGAGCCCGGGAGCTGGAAGATCCCCAACCCGACCGACGGTTGACCGTCGAGCGTACACGAGGTGTCTTCGTTCTTGGCGCCGAGTTGAATGCCGCCGACCGTGCGGCCGTCGGGAGCGATGCGTTGATCGCTGACGACGTCGCGCAGCCGCGTGACCTGTCCATCCTCGCCGGTTTTCAACACGATGTCGGCGAACTGCTCGGGATCGACGAGCCGACCCATGGTGCTCAGCGTGTATTGAAACGCCTGCCCCGTCGGCACGGGCGGGCGGCCCAAGGCGCCGGCCGCGACTTGCACGTTCTGTTCGCGCAGCGCCTGGACGACATCGCTGGCAGCCAGATTGCGCGCGGCCATGCGATTCGGATCGAGCCAGGCCCGCATGCTGTAGTCGAGTTGTCCGAGGAACGTAACGTCGCCGACCCCCTTTACCTGGGCCAGTTCGTCGCGCAGGCGGATCGTGGCGAAATTGCTCAGGTAGAGCTGATCGTATTTGCCCGTCGGCGAGATCAGATTCACCACCAGCAAGATGCTGGGCGACTTCTTCTTGACGCTGACGCCCGTCTGCTTGACTTCAGAAGGGAGGGTGGGCAGTGCCAGGTTGACGCGGTTCTGCACGAGCACCTGCGCCATGTCGAGATTCGTGCCTACCTCGAACGTCACGGTCAGGTTGTAACCGCCGTCGTTCGTGCTCTGCGAGCTCATGTAGAGCATGTTCTCGACGCCGATCACCTGTTGCTCGATCGGGGCGGCGACCGTCTCGGCCACGACTTTGGCATTCGCGCCGGGATAAGTGCAGCTCACCTGCACCGTGGGGGGCGTGATCTCGGGGTACTGCGCCACCGGCAGCAACATCACGGCGATGCCGCCGGCGAGCGTGATGATGATCGAGATGACCGCGGCAAAGATCGGCCGCGAGATAAAGAAGCTGGCCATGCCGATTACCGCTCCTCTGCCGGGGCGGGCGGTTCGGTGGCGCGCTCGTTCGTTGCCGCGGGTTCAACGGCCACCGCGGACGAGGCCGCGGTGGTCTCCGTCTCGGCTTCGACCTTCTGGCCCGGCCGCACGCGCTGTAACCCCTTGACGATGACTTGCTCGCCAGGTTCGAGCCCCGCGGTGATGATCCGCAGATCGCCGCGCTGGGCCCCCAGTTCGACGTTGCGCCGCGTGGCGATGCCCTCCTGGCCGACCACGTACACGTACTTGATGTCTTGATCGGTGGCGAGCGCCCGCTCGGGAATCAGCATGGCCTGGTAACGCTCGCTCGCCGGCACGCGCACGCGAACATAGAGCCCGCTGACGAGCGAGCGATCTTCGTTTGGAAACACGCCGCGTACGCGGGCCGTGCCCGTGCTGGTGTTGACCTCGCTATCGGCGAAATCGAGTTCCCCCTGGTGCGGAAAGTCCGTTTCGTCGGCCAGTTGCACGTAGCAGGGCACGCCCAGTTCTCTCAGGCTGCCGGGGGCCGTTTCTTTCGTGCTTTTCCGCTCGCGCATGTAGCGCAGGAGCGAGCGCTCGTCGACGTCGAAGTAGACGTACATCGGCTGCTCGCTAACGATCTTGGTAAGCAGCGTGCCGGCGCCGATTCCTCCGGTGAGTAGCGTTCCCTTGGTTTCGTAAGCTCGATCGATGCGGCCGCTGATGGGAGCGTGAACCTCGGTGTACTTCAAATCGATGGACGTTTTATTGGCGTCGGCCTTGGCGGCGGCTAGCGCGGCTTCCGCCTCGCGCACCGTGGCGACGTATTCCTCGAACTCTTCCTGGCTGATGGCTCCCTTGGGTAGCAGCACCTTGCGCCGTTCGAGCTGCGCCTGCGCCAATTCGAGCTTCGATTCCCAGACGGCGATCTTCGACAGCGATTGCTCGTGGATGGCCTGGTATTCGTCGGGCTCGATCGTGAAGAGAAGCTGGCCTTCCTGCACCATGTCGCCATCCTTGAAAAACGTATCTTTCAAGTAGCCGAAGACGCGGGCTCGAATTTCGACGGCGGCGGAGGCTTCGGTGCGACCCGTGTACTCGTCGTAGTCGATGGTCTCATGCTCGATGACCGGCGCCACCGTGACCTTGGGCACTTGCACCGGGGAAACGACTTCGGCCGCCGTTTCGCAGCCCGCGACCAGTGGCAAGACAACGGCAATCAGCCCGAGCGCAGCGACGCTCCCAGCGGGGCCGATCGCGGGTCGACGTCGAATCATGATAGCGCACTCCGGCGGAAAGGGGGGCCGTTGGGGCAAGTGAGTGTCATCTCTTCTCGGATGGTCCTCAGTAAACTTCGCGGACGAACTTGCGTTTCGCGATCGAGGCCACGTCGTCGTACTGCCCCTTGCTCGAGCGTTTGGGCAAACCGACCTTTTCACGCGGCACGGGCTTGTAGGGGATCTCGCGGATCAGGTGCGTGATGCAGTTCAACCGGGCGCGTCGTTTGTCGTCTGAACGGAGAATGTACCACGGCGCGTGTGCGGTGTCGGTGGCGGCGAGCATTTCGTCCCGGGCCCTCGAATACTGATACCACTTGCTTCGCGAGGGGAGATCCATCGGGCTCAGCTTCCACTGGCGCAAAGGATCGTCGATGCGGGCCTCGAAGCGGCGCTTCTGCTCCTCGTCGCTCACCTCGAGCCAGATCTTGATCAGCCGGATCCCGCTTTCGACGACGTACTGCTCGATTTCCGGACATTTCGCCAGAAAGCCCGCGTGCTGTTCGGGCGTGCAGAAGCCCATCACGTGCTCCACGCCGGCGCGGTTGTACCAACTGCGATCGAAGATGACGATCTCGCCCGCGGCCGGAAAGTGGGCCATGTAACGCTGCATGTACATCTGCGTCTTTTCGCGGTCCGACGGTGCCGGCAAGGCGACGGCGCGGAAGACGCGTGGGCTGACGCGTTCGGTGATGGCGCGAATGGTCCCCCCTTTGCCCGCAGCGTCGCGCCCCTCGAAGACCACGATGATGCGCTGCCCCGTGTGCTTGACCCACTCTTGCAGCTTGCACAATTCGGCTTGTAGCTTGCGGAGCTCTTTCTCGTACTTCTTCCTCTTCAACTTCGTCGTGGGTTCGCTCATGGATGCGGTCGTGCGAAAGGACCGACTCTTACGAGGGGAGGACGTTGACCGGTAACCGGTGAAACAACCGCGTTACGACTTGTTCTGCGCGTCGAACTCGGCCGCTGTCGACTCGCTGACGAAATACAGCGTCTTGCCGCCGCGCTCGCGCGTGGCCCCCGCCGCGAACTTGGGAAAGCTGACGTGCGCGACGGGATCTTCGACCATCAAATCCTTGAGGTAGTACTGGTTGGAGTGCAGCGCGAGATAAGTCTTGACGAAGCCCACGATGCGATCGTCGAACCACTGCGCGACCTGGTCGGGATCGACCTGATCCAAGGGATAAGAGATCTCGGCATGACGCTCGAACTCCATCAGGATCGGCAGGATGTCGAGATCGTAGGTCAGCACCAGCTCGGTCACGTCGGTATTGCCCGAGGCGGTGAAGCCCAGCTTGATCGAGGCGACAGGAGATTTCACCTCGAAGGTCGCCTGACGACGTCCGCGGTTTACCGCCGGCTGCACTTGCAGGCGATCGCCGAATTCCTTGGCCAACGCCTCGAGACGCGGACGCCAGACGTCGGTCAACTGGCCAAACAGTTGTTCGAGCTGCTCCTCGCGCTTCTCACGCGCCTGGTGCAGATCGGTTTGCTGTTGCTGGAATTGCTTGATGCTTGCTTCGCTGGCTGAAAACTCGTCGCGGATGCGCTGCACCAGACGGTCGACTCCGGCCATGATGAACTCCTTTCGGGCTGCTCAGTGTTCGAGCAGCGGACCCTCGCCCCGCGCGGCGACCGTCGGCAACACGACGGTCGAGCATTCACGCGAGTCTCAACGTTATCTTGTCGTGTGCCGCGTTGCGGTTCAATAAGCCCTGCACGAGAAGCATCGAATAGGTGCTATCCGTCAGCCTAGGGACTGGCTGTCGAGTTCGGTTCGAGGCGATAACCGCGAATCGCCGGCGTGCTGTCGGCGCCCCAACGTGTCTTGCCGGGATAGGCCTTGCTGTCGCTCTCCATGCCGGCCGCGATATCGATCGTTTGGCCAAGTTGCACGGTGGGCTTTCCCTGGGGATCCTTCAGGAAGCCGGCCAAGGAAGAAACGACCTCCACCTCGCGCCCGTCGGGCGAGATCGCCAGCAGGATCGAGTCGCTCGTACCGAGCTTGAGATCTTCGGTAATCTCGGTCTTGCCAGCGCGGAACGTATATTCTGCCTTATAGTTCGGGCGTTCGTTGCCCTGCTCGTCCAGCCGGCCGTAGATGCTCTTGCCGAGCGTCACCTGCTGCTTGAGCACGTTCTCGTTGCCGCCGATACCGCAGAAGCCGTAAAAGGTCTTGCGGAACTTGTTGTCGACGAACTCGAACTGCACCTCGCAATCGTCGCCGATGTCGACGCCGTAGTAGCAGTCGTCGTCGCGGGTGGGCAGGAAGCCGGTCTCGGGATTCTGGTCGACGTCCATATAGGCATAGAAGTACGCCCGCCCGCCGTGGGGGTGCGTGCGACCGACCTGCCCCGCCACGCGGGCATAGAGATAGAGGTGCTCGTCGTCGTGGGCCACTTTGAACTCCAGCAGGTCGACGTCGGGCACGTACTCGAGATAGGGCACAACGTCTCCACGCTGGTCGTCGATGCCGGCCACGTTGCGCCAGTCGTCGAAGTTGCCGTCGATCTCGATCTTCGGACGGCGGAGTGCGATCGAGCGATCGGCCTGCCCCGCCTTGAAAACCAGGTTGGGTCCGCCGGCATTGATGGCCGCGGTGAACTTGCCCGCGACAGAAAGCGTGGCGCTCGGTTGGGCGGTTGCGTCGCGCTCGCCCCCCGGACGGTAGGCCGTTTCGGGCAGATAGGTGCCCGATGCGTTGTCGTACGACTCCAACTGCAGATCGTCGCGCCGAAAGGCCTGGGGCAGCGTGGCCGTGGCCAGCGGAATCGACTTACCAGCGTGCTCGAAGTTCAGTGTCACCACCGGCGCCGCGCTGCGGTCGTCGCTTTCGGCGGGCTCGTACGCGATCGAGTATTCGCCCGCGATGGGACGTCCGTTGCCGTCTCGCAGGTCGAGAGGCAGGAAATCGAGCGTTTCGCGGATCGCCGGACCGCCCCCTTCGAGCGTGTAGTACAGTGCGTTTTCTTCCGCATCGTACTCGAGGGCCGAGACGTCTTGCGGCCAACTCGGCAGCAGGTTCTTGTTCTGCAGGTAGGAGTCGTTCGGCAGGAACCGGCCTTGCGCGTCGATCGTACCAATGGTCACTTCGCGCTGCGTGGTAAAGGCACGCACCGTGCGTTCTTTGCCGTCGCTTGTAATGCGGGCCTCGCGGAGATAGCGGCGGCCTGCCTGGGCGTGGTTTTCGGCCATCGTCGTGACGCACAAATCGGTGGCCAGGGGACGCGCGCCGGCCCGGACGTGTACCGAGGTGGTAGGGGAAGCGGGATCGCCGAGCCAGACCAGGTCGTGGTTGTCAAAGGTCAGCTCGAAAACCACGCTGCGCGCGATCGAAGACGCCAAGGGGCGCACCGGATCAGCCGCCGATGTCTCACCGAGTCGGGCGATGCTCATGCCGAGGAACAAGAGGGCCAGGACTGCAAACTTCCGCATGAGGCTCATCCGCCAAATACTCCTATCGTGAGTGACTGCCGACGGCTTCCCGTCGGGCCAGTATATCTGCCCTTCGCCGGCGTGCCGAGCCTGGCGATGGCGGCCACCATCGCTACGGCCTGCGAGCCTTTTGCACCAACGATCGTCGTGCCTGGGTCTCCTCGACTGCCGGCGGGCCGCATTTCGACGAGGTACTCCCTGGACCTTCGACGACGGCGGCGATCTCGGCAGCTACAATACCAGCGTGTTCGTCGTCAAGCTGCACTGGCCGCGGCGCGACCGTCGGATGGAATCGTTCCTTCAGTAATCGCGAATCACGAAGCTTGGGAGTAGACCGTGCAGGTACGTTGTCGTTGGTGGTGCGTCGTCGTGATGATGGGAATGCTGGCATCTCGGGCGGTCGAAGCGCGCGAACGCTGGACGGTCGAGGAGGCGCGCGCGTGGCAGCAGCGGACCGGCTGGCTGGTCGGCTGCAACTACATTCCACGCTCGGCCATCAATCAGCTCGAGATGTGGCAAGCTGAATCCTTCGATCCCAGGACGATCGAGCAGGAGCTGGGCTGGGCGCAGGAGTTGGGTTTCAACTCCGTGCGAGTCTTTCTGCACGATCAACTCTGGCAGCAGGACGCCGAGGGGTTCTGCCAGCGTCTCGATCAGTTCCTCGAGATCGCCGCGCGGCACAAGATCGGCGTGATGTTCGTACTGTTCGACGGCGTGTGGGATCCGCACCCGAAACTCGGTACCCAGCCAGCCCCGCGCCCTCATCTGCACAACTCGGGCTGGGTCCAGAGTCCCGGCGCCGAGATCCTTGCCGACGAGAAACGTCTCGAGGCGCTCGAGCCGTATGTCGTGGGGGTGATCGGCCGCTATCGCGACGATCCACGCGTGCAGGTGTGGGATCTCTTCAACGAGGCCGATAATCCCAACACGAACAGCTACGGCAAGGTCGAGCTGGCCAACAAGGAGCAGGCGGCCCTGGGGCTTCTGCGCAAGGCGTTCGAGTGGGCGCGCGGTGCCAATCCCGCGGCCCCTCTCACCACGGGCCTGTGGTGGCACGACTGGTCGAGTGACGAACGGATGAGCGAGATCGATCGCTGCATGACGAGCGAATCGGACGTGATTTCGTTCCACACCTACGACTCGCTGCCACAGGTCAAGGAACGTGTCGCCAGTCTGCAGCGGTTCGACCGTCCGCTGCTATGCACCGAGTTCATGGCCCGCGGCAACAACAGCTACTTCGATCCGATCCTGGCCTATTTCAAAGAGCAGGGCATCGGCGCTTATTGTTGGGGCTTCGTGGCCGGCAAGTCGCAGACGATCTATCCCTGGGATTCCTGGAACCGCCAGTACACGGCCGAGCCCGAGCTCTGGTTCCACGATATTTTCCGAGGCGACGGATCGGCCTATCGCCCGGACGAGGTGCAGTACATCCGCCGCCTTACCGGCGTGCGGGGCCAGTAAGGTTGCACTCGTCGGCCCGCGCCGTCACGCGTCGATTTATTGGTTCTTCTGAGAGTACCGCCGCCTATGCCACTCGTCTCCGGTTTGCTCGACTTCGGGTTGAGCGTCGTTTGCGTCGTTCTGGCCATCGGCAGTACCCGCGCGCGGAACGATTTCTTCTTCGCGGGCATGCTGTGGATCGCGGCGGCGGCGCTCGTCGGCGCATTCAACCTGGGTGGTTTCACGCAAGTGGCGCCGGCGCATGGTTGGCTTTCGGACGTGGCCGGTGGGCCGGGCATGCTGTCACTCGCCATCGGTGTGTTGGCCGCGCTCTACGGTCCCTGGCCCTGGTCGCGCTGGGGGGCGGTCGTGTTGTCGGTGGTGGGGGTGGCGGCCATCGAACTACTGCGCGACTCGCCCCTGCTCGACACGTTCACGACCCTGCTGGGCGTGTCGCTGTTGGTGGCGTTGCTGTTGCTGGCCTGGTATGCCCGGCGCGAACGCCAACCGCGAGCGATGGCGGCGGCGCTAGTCGCCGTGGGGTTGTTCTTGGGCGTGGCATTTGGCCTGCACCTGTTGCCCTGGAGCCCCGACGGCGCGTTGCGACGCGTCGACGCCGTCCATGTTCTTCTGGCGGCAAGCTATCTGCTGGTCTGGTCGAGCACGCGGAGGATGAGTCGCACCTGATTTGCCGTGTGCTCCTCACTCCGTCAAACGACTTGCTGCGGTTCCAATGGGGTGATGCGCCTGAATCGAGGGGAGTAGCCAGATGGCCAAAGCGAAGTCTACCCAACCCGCCACGGTGTTGCAGCGCAAGATCGGCAAGCTCGTTTGGACGGCCATCGCCGCGCAACTCGACGAGCAAGGCTACGCCGTCGTAGGCCCCCTCTTGTCGGTCCGACAATGTGTCGAGTTGCGACGAGCATTTGCGCAGGACGCCCCCTTTCGCAAGCATGTGGTCATGGAGCAACACGGCTACGGACGTGGCGCGTACAAGTACTTTGCCTATCCCTTGCCCGAGTTGGTCGCCGAACTGCGCGCGGCGTTCTATCCGCCGCTGGCCGAGTTGGCCAATCGTTGGAACAGGACGCTGGGCCTCGAGTCGGCTTATCCCGACGCACACGACGAGTACCTGGCCCGTTGCCATGCCGCTGGCCAGCAGCGTCCCACACCGCTCGTCTTGCGTTACGAAGCGGGAGATTTCAACTGCCTGCATCAGGATGTCTACGGCGACGAGGTCTTTCCGCTGCAGGTGGCGATTCTGCTCTCCGAGCCCGAACGGGATTTCGCCGGTGGCGAGTTCGTGCTCACCGAGCAACGGCCGCGCATGCAGTCGCGCGTCGAAGTGGTGCCGTTGCGAGCAGGGCAGGGGGTGATCTTTCCCGTCCGCGAGCGCCCCGTGCAAGGCACGCGCGGCCACTACCGCGTGAACATGCGCCACGGCGTCAGCCGCCTGCGCGCGGGGGAGCGCTACACGCTGGGCATCATTTTTCACGACGCCAGGTGAACCTTCGCACGCGGTCTTTCTGGCCGGCCGGGGGGCTTAACGCCAACTCCGCCAGAACTGCATCCGCTGCCACACCGAGGGACGCTGCGCCTCGAGCTCGAGGCCGGTGGTCGTCGGCGGATGAGTCTCGCACGTCGGCGCGGTCGTGGGCGCCATAGGCTCGGCCGCGACGGTCGTCGCCATGGCGCTATGGTCCGTCGGCGCCGGCGGTGTCGTTGCTGTGTTGGTGGGAACTTCCGGCTCGGTGGGAGTGGCCGGCGCGGACTCGGTTTCTGATTCGACGGCGGCGTTCTCACTGGCCCAGGGATCGAGAGCGACATGATCTCCAGCGAGCGCGGCACGTTCCTCATCGGTCGTGCGTCGCGGCCACCAGCCTCGCATCCGTGAAACCATGCCCCCCGTCCAGGCCGCGACTCGCGAACCAGCCGCGCGGGCTCGCCCCGTCATGCCATCGGCGCTGGCCGGCTCTTCCATGTCGTCTGCGTAATCCGCGGAATCGTGTGCCCCTTCGAGCGGCAAGGCCTGCGCCGTGCCGTCGGCGTAACCGGTCGACACGCCGTTGAACGTCGCCGTCGAGGCGGGCGCCACCTGCTGGCTGGCCGTGGCCGCGGCGGTCGCACTCGCCGGCACCGTCTGCGACGTCACCGTCGCCGAGGGGCCAGCAGAGGGATTCGCTGCCGCGCCATAGCCATAGTAGGGACGATAGATGGAAGCCGCCTGCGATTGTTGCGTCGGAAATACGCTGGCCGGCGTCGCCATGCCCACGGTGGTCTCGGGCAAGGGAGGTTCGCCAGCCGCCATCGTTTCCGTGCTGGCGATTGGCGCGGCGGGTTCTGTCGTCGCGTTCGATTCAGGGTTGGGCTCCGTGACCGTATCGGCGGCCACCTGCGTCGGTCCGTCGATCGACACCTGCGGGGCGTGAATCTCCGTGCCGGGGGGGAGATAGTTGCCACCATCCGATTCCGTCATGCACGATTTACAGACGCCATCCGCTTCGGCCGGCGCAGGCGTGGCCGTGGGAACCATCTGTTGAAAAAGCGGATTGCTCTCCACCGTGGCAACGGGAGCTGTTGGAGTGGCCGCGGGCGCGCTAGCTGCCGCCGTGCTCGCAACGCTCGGCGTGGCTGCTGCGGTTATTGTGGTCGACTCGGTCTGCGCCTGATAGCGACGGTAGCGTGCGTAGCGATCTTCAGGTTGCTCCGGTGCCGCCCCGGCCGGCGATGCCTGCTGGGCGACTTCCTCCGTCGTGCTCGACGCCCCTTCGGGCACGGCCGGCGAATTGCTCGCCGTTGCCGTGTCGACGGCTTTCGATTGGGCCACGTGTTGCGATCGATGTCGTTCGAAGATCTCGACGAGCGCCTGTTCGTTGACGGCACGGAGTTGTCCCTTCAGATCCGCGACCACCTCGTCGTTGTCGAGCGCGATACGTGGCGACGACCATTTGCCCCCCAGCACAAACTTTCCACGCAGGGGGTTCAAGCGGCGCAAGGCCTCGTTCCAGGCAACCGGCGAAACACCGGCGAGCGGCTCATCGGTGGTGAACCGTGCCTCGAGGCCGCGTGCTTCGGCGCGAACGAAAAGCTCGAAGCCGTCACGATCGCAGGTGCCCGTGCCCCGCAGGTCGGCCACGCCGGAGGATACCGCCAGGTAACGCCCCACGCCGTCGGGATGGCAGACGCGGACGAGCGGCAAATCGTAGATCTCGAGTGCCAGATCATGTCGAGGAGAGTCGTCGAGCAATTGCAGCGTGGCACGCATCTCGGCGGCCAACTCAGGGGCGACGAGGGTCAGTTCCGTGGCACGAGCGCCGTGTCCGGGATCGCTGCTCAAGTGCTTGATCGTGAGCAAGGACTTGGGTCCGAAACCCCATCGCCGCGCGAGGCCTTCGACGGTCAGTTCGCGCGCGTGGAAGCAAGCCCGCCCGCGGATCGGCGCGAACTGAGTGGCGCTCGACTTGCCCGTCATTTCGAGTTCATGCAGGCTTTCTACGCCGCAAACCACCCGGCGCACCAGTTGGAGACGCTCGGCCAGCGAATTCCAGTCGCGTGTCAGCGAACTGAGGGGGAGTTCCGAAGTACGTGCATCGTTGGAAACCTCGACCGCCGACGGAGTCAGCAGTACCGGCTCTTCGAGACCGCGAATGACCGTGTGTACCGTGCGGTTGCCGCGCAACTGAGCCAGCTCGGCCCGCGGCACGTTCTCGCGAATCGTGCTGAGCTTCAAGGTCTCGAATTCGAGTCGGCCACGCGCCAACAGCCCGATGCTGAGCGAGCCTTCGACGCGACCGACGCGCCAACGATCGTGATCGAGCGCGGCGGGATCGGCCAGACGCAGGTCGTCGATGACCAGGCGACCGGTGGAAAGATCGAGCGATAGCTCGCCCGTGGTTACCTCGGCGCCATTGAGCACGGACAGTCGCTCGACGAACGCACGCCGCATCGAAAGGGGCACGAGCCAGGTAGCCACCAGCGTGATCAGGCACAAGCACAGGGCTGCCACCGGCACGCCCCAAGGACGCAGCCAGCGTGCTTCGCACGCCAACTCGTCGGGGCTCTGCACGAGAAAACGTCGCAACTGAGTACACAGTCGTACTTCGAAGGACGGGCGAGTCGGGGGGCCTTCTGGGGCCTCTTGGGGCGCGCCGCACGGCATGCTCAACGCGCAGTAAACGCGCCAGGCCGCGATCCCGCCGAGGAAGCTGCCGAGGAGCAGGCCACCGAAGGTCGTGTAGCGATGCCAATCGAGCAGCACCGGCAGCAGGCTTTCGTCCCAATGACGCAGCACGTCCGCACACCAGGTATCGTCGAGCAGCAGCTTCCCCAAACCGCCGGTGAAGGGCCGTAGCGGCCAACTCAGCATCCAGGCTGTGCCCCAAGCGAAGATAAAGGTGCGCGTGTGGGCATTGAATAACACCACCGCCAGCAAGATGCACAACAAGGTCAAGCTGGGACCGGTGACAAAGCCCGCCAGCAGGCCTAGTCCGACGGCCAGCGCCATCGCCCGGGCATCGTGTCCACCGCCGAGAGCCGACGAAGTGGTTGGCGAAGAATGCATGCGAGAACTCGCTTTCGTCGTTGCGACGACAGGTCACGTTTCTTGCTGAAGAACTCGGACGACGGGCAAGAGACGGTGGTCGCGGAACGGCTACAGATGGGAAGTGGGGTGCGCCCTGACGATCCCCCCGATCGTGTCGATGGCGCAATCCCTAAGGGTCCTATCGATGCTATCGGCGTGGATTTGCCACGCCTTGAGCGTGAGCAGCGAGGCTGTCGAGAGAAGTGGTCCGCAGTATAAGTTGTTTTTCCAGAATGGTTTGTGGTGTATTTCCGGAGACGATGACCGCCCGTCGAGGCCGAAATGTTGGGCTATCCTCCCAAGTTGCGGATAGGTAGCGGGGTCCTCATACACCGTTGACAGGTGAGTGCGACCTGTTAAAACCCAAGCTTCGTGAGATTGAGACTCAATTACATGTCCCGCAGTAGCTGCCGCCAGACGGGAAACAGCACAGGAGTTTCGCATGCTGCTCGCCCTCTCTGGCGCTCGATCTGGGCGTCGCTCCCCTCGTTACGTTTGCTCGGCTTCTGTTTTGTCCCGTTCGGCATCCTCGCATGAAGCCACGCCACGTCGCCCGGGTTTCACGCTGGTCGAACTCCTCGTCGTGATCGCGATCATCGGTATCCTGATCGCCTTGCTCCTGCCGGCTGTTCAAGCAGCGCGTGGAGCGGCCCGTCGAGCTCAATGCATCAACAAGCTCAAGCAGATCGGCTTGTCGGTACACAACTATCAAGAATCGCAGGGCTCATTTCCCCCCACGACGTGCATCGCGCGTTCGGCGAGCGGCGGTGCGGCGCTCGGCGACGGCTGGTCCGTTCAGCCCCGGCTGCTGCCCTACATGGAAGGCAGCACGCTGTTCGATCAGATCGACTTTTCCAAGCCGTATGGCTCGGCCACGATGCCCGACGGCACCTTCATCCGCACGCTACGGCTCGACGCTTTCATTTGTCCCGACGAAGCGAACGACGTGCAACGTATCAACACGACCACGAATGCCCCGGAACATTACCCGCTGAATTACGTGGTAAATTCTGGTGTCTGGTTCGTGTGGGATCCCCACTCGAATCGCGGTGGTGACGGGGCCTTTGCACCGAACAGCAAATATCGCCCTTCGGACTTCCTCGATGGCATGTCGAACACGATGTGTGCCAGCGAGGCCAAGGCCTACACGCCGTACTACCGCAACGCCGGCAAGGCCAACCCCGATCCCACCCTGCCGACGAGCCCTGCCGACATCCAGACCTTGGGCGGAGACGCCAAGATGGGATCCGAGTTGATGAGCAACACAGGGCACACCGAAGGGGTCGACGGCCGCGTACACCAATGCGGTTTCACGACCGTCTTTACCCCCAACTACCAGGTTTGGGTCACCCAGGAGGACGCTGGCTACGACGTCGACTGGTCCAACCAGCAAGAAGGCAAGGATCTGACGAAGAAAACCTTCGCCGCGGTGACGGCCCGCAGCTATCACTCCGGTATCGTCAACGTTGTCATGATGGATGGCTCGGTCCACTCGGTCAACGATTCGGTCGAGTTGAGCGTCTGGCGAGCACTGTCGACTCGGGCAGGCAAGGAAGTCGTCAACATGGAAAAGGTGGTGAAGTGACGCTGGCAGGGCCAATAGCCTGCTCGCTACCCTCTTCTTTACCCACGCTTGGTAAAACTTACCAGGAACTCCGAGAAAGCAGCTTCCTGGGCGCCGGCTGAAGCTCCGCTTCGAAATGCTCCAATTCGCGCAGGGAAAAAGACTTGCGCGAATTGGAGCCTGCGGCGTTGAGCCTCTGTGGCCGCATTTGGCACGCGCCGTGCAATACAGGCGATCGCGTCGAATGGACGGAAACCGATGAGCCTCGTCAGGAGGAGTCTTCCATGGACCGGCACCACAAGTTTCTCTGGATGCGTGACATTCTCGAGCACATCGAGTCGTGCTACGACGAATGGCGGCATACCGAAGGCGAAGGGGAGCGTCGGCTGGCGGACATGATCCAGCGCGACCTCGACCAGTGCCGTCGTCTCTGCGAGTCGCTTCGTGGCGAAGCTCAAGAACGCCCGTATTGCTGCCAACCGGTAGGTGTCTAAGCGCCCACCGTTGCGGATAGACTTGCCCGGACGAGCCCAGGGAAGTGACCCGCTTCCCGCGGCGCCGTCTGAGGTGAGTGCCTTACGTTCCCCCCTTTTCTCCTACCTGACGCCTCGCCTCCGTACCTACCTATGAAGAAGGCCGGCCCGAGATCCCGCCCTCGGCCGGCCTTCATGCTTGCGCGGACGGAATTCGAGGCCGTGCGGCCCCAAGACATCGTCAGACGCGGCAGGTACACTGCACGCACTCGTCTTGGGAAATATCCGCCGGGTTCGTATGTCGAACATCGTTCTCCCCGCCGCGCGCGACGCCGCCCAGGAGTTCCTGCTCGCGCGGGTCAATTACGAAAACTTCACCACGGTGCCCTACCGCGAACGCGAGTTCTGGCTCGATCGGATGCGCGCGCTGCTCGACCGACTGGGCAATCCAGACCGCGGCTTGCCGATCATTCACGTGGCTGGCACGAAGGGCAAGGGTTCGACGTCGGCCATGATCGCCGCCATGCTCTCGGCCGCCGGACGTCGCGTGGGCGTCTTCTCGTCGCCCCACCTGGCGCGTATCGAAGAACGCATGGCACTGGCCGAGGGTCCCTGTTCGGCCGAGCAGTTCGTCGAGTTGGTCGAACAGGTGCGCCCCGCCGTCGAGGCCATGGACGTCGACGAAAGCGACCCCGCCCGGCGACTGACCTACTTCGAGATCACCACGGCGATGGCGCTCGTCTTCTTTGCCCGCCAGGAGGTCGATTGGGCCGTGCTGGAGGTGGGGCTCGGCGGCCGGCTCGATTCGACCAACGTCGTCGAGCCGCGCGTCGCCGTGATCACCAGCATCAGCTACGACCACATGCGCCAGTTGGGGCCGACTCTCAGCTCGATCGCTCGCGAAAAGGCCGGCATCATCAAGCCGGGCGTGCCCGTGGTAAGCGGCGTGCTGGGCGAAGAACCACAGCCGGTCATTGCCGAAGTCTGCGGCGAGCGCGGCTGCGAACTTTGGCAACTGGGGCGCGATTTTTCCTGCGAATACCACCCGGCACGTCGCCTCGATGCGACCGCCGCGCACAGCACGCTCGATTGGTCGCTGCACGCGGGAAACCGTCACCGTGTGCTGCACGAGCTTGTCCTCGGCATGCCTGGCCGGCATCAGGCGGCCAATGCGGCCGTGGCGCTGGCCACGCTGGCCCTTTTGGAGACGGAGCAGCATCGCCTCGCCGAGTTTGCGCTGCGGCAAGGGCTCGAAGCGGCCATCTGTCCGGCGCGGGTCGAGATTCTATCGCGACGGCCGACGATCGTGCTCGACGCGGCCCACAATGGGGCTTCGGTCGCCGCGCTGCTGCAGACGCTCGACGAGAGCTTCTCCGCACAGCGGCGCAAGCTGGTGTTCGCCACGTCGCGCGATAAGGACGTCGCCGCGATGCTGGCCCTGCTGCTCCCCGCCTTCGACGAAGTGGTCTTCACTCGCTATACGACGAATCCGCGCAGCCTGCCCCCCGAGGAATTGCTGGGCATGGCGGCCGAGGTTTCGCAAACGCCGTGTCGCACGCTGCCCGACATCGCCACCGCGTGGGACGAAGTGCGCCGCACGGCACAGCCCGGCGACCTCGTTTGCCTGACGGGCTCCTTCTTTGCCGCGGCCGAGTGGCGCGACATCGTCCTGGCGCATCCGCTGGCCCAGCACGCCGCGCGCGAAACCGCTTGATCCGAGACGCGCGCCGCGGTGCAATAGGCGGCTGGCCCGTTTGAACTCTCCACGCCTCGCGCCAAGATCGCGCGGAATCGTATCAGGATTTTGCACCATGACCTGGAGTCGACTTGTTCTCATTGCCGCGGCCCTGTTGGCGAGTCTCGCCGTGGGAACCCTGGCCACGACGGCCCAGCAGCCCGCGGCGACCGACGATGCGACGATCGCGGCGCTCGATGCCCGCGCCGGTCGATTCCTCGAGGCCGTTTCGATCGGCGATACCGAACGCGCCTATCTCGATTTGCTGGCTGGCGGCCGGTTGGCGCAGCAAAAGGATGCGGTCGCGGCGCTCGTCGAAAAGACCGGCCAATTGCGTACGCAGTATGGCAAATATCAGAGCTTCGAACGGGTCGGGGCCGAGCGGATCGGCCAGGACCTGGTGCTGCTGACGTACCTTTACAAGTCGGCCGACTTTCCCGTCGTCTGGAAGTTTGCCTTCTACCACGGTTCCGCCAGCGCCGCCGACAGTCTGCCGAAGGCCGACGCCTGGCGCGTCATCAGCGTGCGATTCGATACCGATTTCGACTCCCTCGCGCATGATGTGGCCGCGACGTCTTCACGCTGAGCAGAAATCGGCGCCGGACACGGTGCCTGCCGCGATCGAGTGAACGTGCGCGAAGCGATAAGACCGCGTTCGCGGCGATTGGTCTACCGGCTTGCGACGCGCTCCTGGGCGGCCTTGGTGTGTCGTTCGGTGAGCGCCACGAAGACATCTTCCAGCGATGGCTGCACTTCCCCCGTGCGAAACACCCGCACGCCTTCCGCTTCGAGCGCTGCCACGAGCGACTCGAGCCGCGCTGCCGCTTCGATCTGCAGATGGAGCGACTGGCCAAAGATCGTCGCCCGGCGCACCCCCGGCATGTATCGCAATAGCACGTAGGCGCGCGTGCTCTGATCGCATTCGATCTCGACCCAGTGCGTCCCCGGCTCGTGTACCACCTCCGATTGCTTGAGGACGGCGGGGCTATCGCAGGTGATGAGCTTCGACAGATAGAGGTAGCCCACGTTGCTGCAACGCTCGGCCTCGTCCATGTAGTGTGTGGTGACCAGGAACATCGTGCCCTGTCCCGAGAACTCGAAGAGCAGGTCCCACAGTTGGCGCCGCGCGACGGGATCGATGCCCGCCGTCGGCTCGTCGAGAAAGACCATCGGCGGCTTGTGCAGCAGCGCGCACGCTAGGGCCAGCCGTTGCTGCCAGCCGCCGCTCAGGTTGCCCGCCAATCGATCGAGGTAGTCGCCGATGCCCACCATCTCGACCACCTCGTCGCGCCGGGCGGCAAGCTGCTTGCCCCGCAGACCGTAGATCTGCCCGTAGAACAGAATGTTCTCGGTGACCGTCAAATCGCGATAGAGGCTGAATTTCTGCGACATGTAGCCGATGCGCCGCTTCACCGCATCGGGTTCGGCGACCACGTTGACGCCGTCCAGTCCAGCCTCGCCCGAAGTGGGCGTCAGCAGACCGCACAGCATGCGGATGATTGTGCTCTTGCCCGATCCATTGGGGCCCAGCAGGCCGAAGATGGAGCCCCGCGGCACCTCGAACGAAACGCGGTCCACAGCCGTGAACGTGCCGAACGTCTTCGTCAGATCGCGGCACCACAGAATCGGCGATTCGCGTTCTCTCTGCGGTGCCGTCATGGCGTCGCGGCCGGAATTGCGGATGGCGCAGGCGTCGGTTCTTCCACTGTCGCAGGGGCAGCAGCCTCGCTCGAGGGTACCGCGCTTGCCGGGGCAGAGCTCTCCGCGGCCGGCTGGGCAGATGGCGGCGTTTCCGGAGCAGGTTTCGCCGGCGCTGCCGTAACACCCCCGTCCTCCGGCACGAGCACCGTAGCCGCCATGCCGGGGCGCAACACGCCCGCGGGATCCTCGACCCGCACCTTGACGCCGAAGACCTGGTCCTCTCGCTGGTCGAAGGTCTGCACGTTGCGGGGCGTATATTCCGCCACGCGATTCACCCGCAGCACGCGCCCTTTGAACAGCTCGTTGGGCCGCGAATCGACCTCGACCGTCACTTCCTGGCCAGGGTGTACGAAGGTGATCTTCGTCGTCGGCACGAAGCAGCGCACCCACAGTTCATCGCTGCGCACGAGCGTGGCCAGCGGCGCGCCTCCCGCGACGAGGTCCCCCGGCTGTAGGTCGGACGATTCGACGGTCGCATCGACGGGCGCCTTGACGACCCCTTCGTCGAGTTGATCCTCGAGCATCACGACGTGGGCTTGCGCCTCTTCGAGCGCGCGCCGCGCGATGATGATGTCCTCAGCGCGGGTCCCTTCCTCGAGCATGGCCACCTGTTCGCCCAAGGCCCGTTCGTCGTTCTGCGCCACCTGCACGAGGGTTTCGAGTTCGTCGAGCTCTGCCTTCGTGGTGAAGCGTTCGCCCCGTTCGAGTGCCCGCTTGTGATCGTTCGTGGCGCGTTTCAGCCGCGCCCCCGCCGCGGCGTATTGCTCGCGCGCCTGGGCGATCTCTTGCGGGCGCGGGCCAGCCACCGCTTTTTCCAATTCAGCCTGCAAGCGGCCGACGCGCGAACGGGCCTCGTCGAGCTGCGCCCGCATGCCGACCGTCTCGAACCGCACGAGCACGTCCCCCGCCTGCACCTCGTCCCCCTCTTCGACGAACACCTCTTCAATGCGTCCACCAACGCGCGAGCCGACTTCGATCTTCTCGGCCTCGACATACCCGCCAAAGCGCAGCTCCTGCTTCGCCTGGCAGCCGGCGAGCAAAGTGACCGAGAGCGCCAGGCACGTTAGGGGCCACAAGGCAACGCGACGCGCGAACGCGGAATTAAGTGCCACCATTGAAAGTCTCCAAATCAAGGCATGGAGACTAGCTTACCAAATATCAAGCGCCGACTACTAGAAATCAGCTTGTAGGTCAGGTACCCCGTACCTGACGATCGTTCGACGTGGCAACTCGATTGATTGTCAGGTACGGAGTGCCTGACCTACTTTCTAGATCAGATGAAGAACTCGAGAGAACCCCATGAGCACCGTATCAGTGCTAACGCGACCTTGCCATTTATGGCGTCTGGAGCATCGCGGATTGTGCGCCTTGAAGCTATGGTATTGAAGGAAGTGCATTTCGACGCGGCCGACGCGAGAAGCAACGGTGGTGCGGTGCTGCGTAGACTCAAACTTTTCGCCCCGCGTCTGCGATATCCAACGTCACATGAGGCAATCTGAAAAGGACAGCAAGGAGTTAGGCTTGCCATCTGCCGTTTCACAACCAGTCGTAGACCAACTCACGCGGGCCGCAATCTTTCTCGTCGCCACGATCAACCCTCGTAAGGAAAGCGATGCCGCGGTACGCGCCTTGTGCGGCGACCTGGCCGCGCTGCTGCGTGCCGTCGGTTTCCGCGACCTCGAAGGGCGGCTTTCATGCGTCATGGCGTTTGGCTCCGACGCATGGGATCGGCTCTTCGGCGCACCGCGACCAAAAGACTTGCATCCTTTCCGCGAAGTCCACGGCATGCATCAAGCGGTTTCAACGCCGGGCGACATTCTCTTTCATATCCGTTCCATCCGAATGGATCTGTGCTTCGAACTGGCGACACAGATCATGTCACGGCTGGACGGCGCGGTTTCCATAGTCGACGAAGTGCATGGCTTCAACTACTTCGATGACCGCGATCTCGTCGGCTTCGTCGATGGAACGGAGAATCCAACGGGCCAAGCGGCGGTAAACGCCACGATCATCGGCGAAGAAGATGCCGCCTTCGCGGGCGGTAGTTATGTGGTCGTACAAAAGTATCTGCACGACTTGAAGGGGTGGAACGCACTGCCCATCAAAGAACAAGAGAGAATCATCGGGCGATACAAATTGTCGGATATCGAAATGGACGACAGCGTCAAGCCGACCTGTGCCCATAACGCCTTGACGACGATCATTGAGAACGGCGAACAGCTTGAAATCGTCCGCGACAACATGCCGTTCGGTGATGTGGGCAAGGGCGAGTTCGGCACCTATTTCATCGGCTACGCTCGGTCCCCCCACCGGATCGAGCAGATGCTCCAGAATATGTTCGTCGGTCGACCTCCGGGAAACTATGATCGGCTGCTCGACTTCAGCCGTGCAATTACCGGCACGTTGTTTTTCGTGCCTTCGGCAACCTTCCTCGACAAGGTAACGCCGGAGATAATTTCTCTAGCGACTAGTACTGACGTCGCTGTGAAGCCGAAGGCGGCGGACAGGCCACCAGCGCGCTCGGCCTCAACAGACGGGTCGCTCGGCATCGGTTCTCTGAAGAAAGAAGGCAAAACAAGTGAATAATCTCCATCGGGAGCTTGCTCCGATTTCCGACAAAGCCTGGGCTCAGATCGAGGACGAGGCGTCCCGCACGCTCAAGCGTCATCTGGCGGCGCGACGGGTCGTTGACGTTCCAGATCCTCAAGGTCTTGAACTGTCGGCGGTCGGCACTGGGCATCTTCACCAGATTCAAGCCCCCGGCGACGGGGTTCAGGCCGCCCGCCGCGACGCGCAAACGCTGATCGAACTATGCGTTCCGTTCGAACTTGCGCGGCAGGAAATTGACGACGTGGAGCGCGGCGCGACCGATTCCGACTGGTCGCCGGTGAAGGAAGCCGCGCGAAAAATCGCCTTCGCCGAAGATCGCGCTGTCTTCAACGGATATGCCGCGGGTGGCATCCAGGGCATTTGTGCAGAAAGTAGCAACTCTGGCGCTGTGCTTCCGTCGAATGCGAAGGCTTATCCAGGGGCGATTGTGGAGGCGGTCAGCCAACTGCGACTTGCCGGCGTCAACGGACCGTATGCGCTGGTGCTCGGCGCCGATGCGTATACCGCTGCGAGCGGAGAAAGCGACGAAGGCTACCCGGTATTTCACCATATCGAGCGGATCGTGGACGGCGGCATCATCTGGGCCCCCGCCATTGAAGGCGGGTTCGTGCTCACGACTCGGGGCGGCGATTTCTCTTTGGACATTGGTCAGGATATTTCAATTGGCTACGCGAGCCATTCCAGCACGGTGGTCGAACTGTACTTTCTGGAGACGTTCACCTTTCGGGTGCTGACAACCGAGGCTTCGGTCGTGCTCACTTCCGGAGGAAAAAAATAACGACCGTGCGGCGCCGCCCTGAACAGGAAAGCGATAGCCGTCGAGGGACGCTCCATCGGACCTAGCGTTTGGACGGACCATGAAAACAGATCTTGAGGAGTCGAGACGATGACAAAGAGGTTCAAGATCGGCGACCACGTCCACTGGAATTCCGAGGCAGGCCGCGTGTCGGGGACGATTATCGCCGTTCATACTTCCGACTTTAACTACAAGGGTTACGTCCATCACGCCTCGGAAGACGATCCCCAATACGAGATCAAAAGCGACAAGACCGACCATATCGCGGCCCATAAGGGGAACGCCCTCGACTATGCGTGACGAAGGCGACGTATGCAGCTTCCCTTGTTTACCGTCGGCCATTCGAATCGCAGTCTCGAAGACTTTCTTGAACTGCTGCGCGGGCCCCATGTTGATTGCGTCGTCGACGTCAGAAAGTTCCCGAGGTCGAGGTCCAATCCGCAATTCAACCTCGATGCACTTCCCGAATCCCTGGCTGCCGTGGGCATCACCTACGAACATGCGGAGGAGCTCGGCGGCCGTCGCGGGAAGGGCAAACACCTGTCACCGGACATCAACGGTTTCTGGACGCACGAGAGTTTCCATAACTATGCCGACTACGCGCTCACGGCAGAGTTCCAAGCAGCATTCCAGCGCCTGCTGAACGAAGGACGCACACGG
Organism: Pirellulales bacterium; assembly: GCA_019636335.1. Lineage (NCBI taxonomy): Bacteria > Pseudomonadati > Planctomycetota > Planctomycetia > Pirellulales > Pirellulales bacterium. The sequence goes on along the minus strand of JAHBXR010000023.1, from coordinate 64,362 downwards.
CGCTGCGCGATCATGTGTTCGGAAGCCGTGTGGTGGCGATGCCATCGGCGCATCATCGCCGATTATCTGATCGCCTCCGGAGAATCCGTTTTCCATATCATGGGTCAGGGCCGACTGGAGCCTGCCCGCCTGACTCCAGGAGCGATCGTTCATCCCGATGGAACGATCGTCTATCCTGCTGATCCGTGACGATCGATCTCCTTAATCGCGTCGTTCGCCTATCGTTGCTGCCTCACGGCAAGCTCTTGCCGTCCCCCAGCTTGTGCAAATTCGCGGCTGCAACGGCCCCGGCGATTGAGTCATATTGCCCGTCAAGGAACGGTCGAGTATACGTTGGCCTGAAACCTCTTGCGTCAATTCAGGGATCGCTCAACGTGAACCTTTCCGAGATTACCGCTCTGGCAGCCGCCGTCAGTGCCTGCGCCGTTCCGATTTCGCTGACCTTGCTGGCACGTCAGCTTCGTCAGGCCTGACGGACAAAGCCCATGAAGCGCTCCCGCAATGCAGAATTGAGCAGTGAACCGGCTATGACGCAAGTTATTGCGCCTCGCAGAAGCGATCTTGCAGCGATTGCACGGTCATTTCTTCCTCGCGCAGGGCGGCCATCGCGCGGACGGCTACTTCCGCCGCCTGCATCGTGGTGATGCAGGGCACGCCGTACATCACGGCGGCCGCGCGGATGCGGCCTTCGTCCGTGCGGGCTCCTTTGCCGCTGGGCGTGTTGATGATGAGCTGGATCTCGCCGTCGATCAGGTGATCGAGCAGGTTGGGATGCCCCTCTTGCAGCTTCTTCACGCGGCGGACCTTGATGTTCGCCTCTTCCAGCAGCCGCGCCGTCCCCGAGGTGGCCATCAGGTTGAAGCCCAGATAATCGAGCTTCGAGGCCAGCCCCACCACGCCCGACTTGTTGCGCGCGGCGACGCTAATGAAGATGTTTCCCTTTTCGGGCAGCACGACGCCGGCGGCGAGCTGGCTTTTGGCGAAGGCGATCGAGAACTTGTCGCTCGTGCCCATCACCTCGCCGGTCGACTTCATCTCGGGCCCCAGCACGATGTCGGTGCCGGCGAACTTGACGAAGGGGAAGACGCTTTCCTTGACCGACGAGTGAGCCGGGATCGGCATGCTTTCGAGTCCCTGTTCCTCGAGCGTGATGCCGGCCATCACCTTGGCGGCCGCCTTGGCCACCGGCAGGCCGATGGCCTTCGATACGAAGGGCACCGTGCGGCTGGCGCGCGGATTCACTTCCAGCACGTAGACGACGGGCAGCCCTTCTTCGCGCTTGATAGCGAACTGGATGTTCATCAGCCCCTTGACCTGCATGTGCAGCGCGAGTTTGCGGGTCGCTTCGCGAATCTCGTCGATGATCTGCATCGGCAGGCTGTAGGGGGGCAGGGCACAGGCCGAGTCGCCCGAGTGAACGCCCGCCTCCTCGATGTGCTCCATGATGCCGGCCACGATCACCCGCTGGCCGTCCGAGATGGCGTCGACATCAACTTCGATCGCGTCTTCCAGGAAGCGGTCGATCAGCACCGGCTGGCCCTGGGCCACGACAAACGCCTCGGCCACGAAACGCTCGAACTGCGCCATGTCGTAGCAGATTTCCATCGCCCGGCCACCGAGCACGAAGCTGGGACGCACGAGTGACGGAAAGCCGATCTTCTCGGCCTGGGCGCGGGCCTCGGCCATCGTGCGGGCAATGCCGTTGGCCGGCTGCTTCAAATCGAGCCGTTGGAGCAGGCGGGCAAACTTCTCGCGGTCTTCGGCGTCTTCGATCGTGTCGACGCTCGTGCCGATGATCGGCACGCCCGCCGTCGACAGCGCCCGAGCCAGATTCAGCGGCGTCTGTCCGCCGAACTGCACGATCACGCCGTCGGGCTGCACGCGGTCGCAAATGTTGAGCACGTCTTCGGTCGTCAGCGGTTCGAAGAAGAGTAGGTCGCTCGTGTCGTAGTCGGTGCTGACCGTTTCGGGGTTCGAGTTGACCATGATCGATTCGATGCCCAGCTCGCGCAGCGCGAAGCTCGCGTGACAGCAGCAGTAATCGAACTCGATGCCCTGTCCGATGCGATTGGGGCCGCCCCCCAGAATCACGATGCGGCGAACGCCCGCTTGCTTGGCGGGGGTCTCGTCCTCGATTTCGTAGGTTGAGTAGAAGTACGGCGTATAGGCTTCGAATTCCGCCGCACAGGTATCGACCGATTTGAAGGTCGCCACGATGCCGCGGCGCTTGCGCTCGGCGCGGACATCCATTTCCGTGGAGTTCCAGATCGTCGCCAACTGCCGATCGGCGAAGCCCGACTGCTTGGCGCGTCGCAACAGGCCGGTGTCGACCTGCTCGAGCGCCGGCACGGCGCGCAGCTCGCGTTCGATCTCGACCAGCTCTTGCAGGTTATCGAGGAACCACGGGTCGATGCCCGTAATATCGTGAATCTCCTCGATCGTCATCTCCGACAGCAGGGCGTAGCGCAGATACCAGACCCGTTCCGAGTTGCCGTAGGCGAGCTTGGCCCGAATCTCGTCCTTGGCGGGTTGCTGCGGCGTCCCCCAGCGATCCTTGGCGTCGCAGCCGAAGCCGAAGCTGCCGACTTCGAGTCCGCGAAGCGCTTTCTGGAACGACTCCTTGAACGTCCGCCCGATCGCCATCGTCTCGCCGACGCTTTTCATCTGCGTGGTCAGCGTGGCGTCGGCCTCGGGGAACTTCTCGAAGGCGAAACGCGGAATCTTCGTCACCACGTAATCGATGGTCGGCTCGAAGCAGGCCATCGTCTCGCGGGTAATGTCATTCGGCAGCTCGTGCAGGCGATAGCCCACGGCCAGCTTGGCGGCGATCTTGGCGATGGGGAACCCGGTGGCCTTCGAGGCGAGGGCGCTCGAACGACTTACGCGGGGGTTCATCTCGATGACGATCATCCGCCCCGAGCGGGGATCGATGGCGAACTGGATGTTCGAGCCCCCCGTCTCGACACCGATCTCGCGAATCACCGCGAGCGAGGCGTCGCGCATCCGCTGGTATTCCTTGTCGGTCAGGGTTTGCGCCGGCGCGACCGTGATCGAGTCGCCGGTGTGAATGCCCATCGGGTCGAAGTTCTCGATCGAGCAGATGATGACGACGTTGTCGTCGACGTCGCGCATCACCTCCATCTCGTATTCTTTCCAGCCGAGGATCGACTCTTCGATCAGCACCTCGCTGATGGGGGACGCGGCCAGCCCGCGGCTGACGAGCATTTCGAACTCGTCGCGGTTGTAGGCGATGCTCGAACCGCTCCCCCCCATCGTGAAGCTGGGACGCACGACCGCGGGCAGCCCGGTCATCTGCACGACGCGGCGCGCTTCTTCCAGCGTCTGGACCGTCTCGCCGCGGCAGACCTCGAGGCCGATCTTCTCCATCGCCACTTTGAACTGGGCCCGCTCTTCGGCCTTGGCGATCACATCGGGGCGCGCGCCGATCATCTCGACGCCGTACTTCTCGAGTACCCCGTGCCGGGCCAGGTCCATCGCCAGGTTCAAGCCCGTCTGCCCCCCCAGCGTGGGCAGCACCGCGTCGGGACGCTCGATCTCGATCACCTTGGCGACTATCTCCCAGGTCAAGGGCTCGATGTAGGTGCGGTCGGCGGTCTCGGGATCGGTCATGATCGTGGCCGGATTCGAGTTCACCAGCACCACCTCGTATCCCTCCTCACGCAAAGCCTTGCAGGCCTGCGTGCCCGAATAATCGAACTCGCACGCCTGGCCAATCACGATGGGCCCGGAGCCGATGATGAGGATCTTATGCAGGTCGTCGCGGCGCGGCACGGAGACTTCCCTTCTCGACGGAATGAGCTGGCGCAAGGCGAGCCCGGTGGCGGTCAGTAAAATTCACCGAGATTAGCATTTGTGCGATGTCCCACACAAGGACCGAACCGCTTCGCGCCGCAAGGTCGTGTCTTGCGATTCGGCAAGCTCTGCGGGGGCCATGGCGGGTCGCCGCGCGATCCTCCTGGGAACTCGCCCGACCCCCGCTCCGCCCTTGCCGCCAGCCGCGTCGTTCGGCCCCGCGCGACTGGGAAGACCTGCTCCCCCAGCAAGGTCATAAACCGCACGATCCGCACGGCGTTCAATTCGTCGCCAAGTTCGGGCGACATGGTATTGGCGGCCATGCCTGGGGTTGCGATCTCGCGTGGCTGTTCCACCGCCGGCGCAAACCGCACGGCAAGGCCGGTTTGCAGCCGCGTGGGCCCTGGCGGAAAGGCAGAAGTTCGTGCTAAGAATCTAGGCAATCGTCTGCACATCGCCCGTTCTGACGAGTTGACACTTCGACGTAAGCCATTTAGCTTAAATTAGTTGGCGATGATTCCGCACTCTGCCCAGGAGGTAGTCGAACAAGGCCGTGGCAAAGAAACCTTGGGGTGGAGTCTTTCAGCAGGCGACCGACCAACGAGTCGAAGCCTTCAGCGAGAGCATCAGCTTCGACCGGCGGCTCTACGCGCAGGACATCACCTGCAATCGGGCCCACGCCAAGATGTTGGCCCAGGTCGGATTGCTCACGTCGGAAGAGTTTGCACAGATCGACGCCGGCCTGACTGAAATTGCCGCCGAAATCGATCGCGGCGACTTCCCGTTCCGCACGGAACTGGAAGACATTCACATGCATATCGAACGGGCACTGGTCGAGCGTCTCGGCGACGTCGGCCGCAAGCTACACACCGCGCGCAGCCGCAACGACCAGGTCACCACCGACCTGCGACTGTGGGTCCGTGCCGCGGTCGATGAGCTGGACCAATTGCTTGGCGAGTTGCAGCGTGCCTTCGTCGGCCGCTGTGCCGCGGATCGCGACGTGATCCTGCCCGGCTATACGCACATGCAAAGGGCTCAGCCGGTTCTGGCGCCCCACTACTGGCTCGCCTATTGCGAAAAGTTCGAGCGCGACCGCGTGCGTCTGGCCAATGTCCGCCGCTCGGCCGGCATGCTCACGCTGGGCACTGCCGCCCTGGCGGGGACGACGTTGCCCATCGATCGCGAGTTCGTACAGCGCGAGCTGGGGTTCGAGTCGTTGGCCGCCAACAGCATCGACGCCTCGAGCGATCGCGACTTTGCCCTCGAATTCGCCTTCGCCTGCACGGTGATTGCCGCCCACCTCAGCACCTGGGCCGAGGAGTGGATCCTGTGGTCCACCACCGAGTTTGGCTTCTTGAAGTTGCCCCAGGCGTTCTGCACCGGCTCGTCGATCATGCCGCAGAAGGTGAATCCCGACGTGCTGGAGTTGACGCGCGGTCGCTCGGCTCGCGTGATCGGGAATCTCCAGACCCTGCTGGTGCTGGTGAAGGGGCTGCCGCTGGCCTACAACCGCGACCTGCAAGAGGACAAGGAGCCGCTGTTCGACTCCTTCGACACCGTGCGGGCTTGCCTCGAACTGGCCGCGCCCCTCGTGGCTGGCGCCCAGTTGAACCGCGAGTCGATCGCCGCGGGGCTCGACCGGGGGCACCTCGATGCGACGACCTTGATGGAGCACCTGATTCGCCTGGGGGTGCCGCAGCGCACGGCCCACCACCTGTGCGGCAACCTGGTGCGCAAGGCGCTCGATCGAGGCGTGGCGCTCGCCGAGCTACCCGTCGAAGAGTTTCGCCAGGCGCACGAACTGCTCGACGAACACGTTTACAAGGTCCTGGGGCCGAAGCAGGCCGTGGCCGCCTTTACGAGCTACGGCTCGACGGCCCCGGCGGAAGTCGATCGACAGATTAGCATTTGGCGCCAGCGGTTGTCGCTCGACGAAGCGAGCGAGCCGTCGTCGGCGCAGCCCGCTACGGCGGGAGCGAAGTAGTCCTTCGCCCTGGGGAGCCGGTTTCGCGCGCTTGTACACAGAGACGCGCGAGATCGAGGAGATGAGAAGAGGCCACGCGGAGCATTCCTATGCCCATCCAAAACACCATGCCCACGACTGGCCCTGCTCTTTTGGCGGGAGTAATGCCTGGCCGTGACGAGCAAGCGGAAAGAAAGTTGCCGGTTCGGGCGTTGTGCTGGATGGTCGTCGTCGTGGCATTTGCCGCGATGAGCACGATCGTCAACGCTCAGGACGACGTCGATCCCTTTGCCGATCCGGCGGCGCCCGCCCCGGCGGACCCCGCTGCTCCCGAAACGCCGCTTGCCACGCCTGCCCCCGCTGCCGCGCCAGCGATCAACTACGACGAAGCAGCCGCTGCCCTGGCGAATGATTCGGATGTCGTGGCCTTGCTCGAAACGAACCCCACGACGCCGTCTCAATTGCTGCGGGCCGTCAACGTCCTTATCGATTTGAAGAAAGCCCCCGCCGCGCGGCCCTTGCTGACCCGACTCGCTGCCGAGCCGCTCGACGACGCCCAACTCACCACGCTGGCCGAAGAGTTCGGCTCGGGCGTCTTGTTACGCCTGGCGCGACAGGTCGAGTTGCAGCCGATGGGGGGCGAGTTCTCGGCCCGGGTCACGGCCGCGGCCGACCGATTGGCTCGCGATCCTCAACGTTTGAGTGCGGCGATCGCAGCGCTTTCGCAACCCGATCGTTCCCAGCGTCGCGCCGCGATGCGCACCTTGCGTGCCGGTGGCGAGGCGGCGGCCGTGCTGGTCATCGAGGGATTGGCCGACCCCGCGCGCGAGGCCGAACACGAAGCCCTGCGCACGGCACTCGTGGCGATCGGAGAAGCCGCCCTGGCCCCGACCCTCGCGGCGGCCGAATCGGGTAACGCGACACTCGCGGCGCAAGGGGTCGAGGTAGTGGGTCGCCTGTTGGCCGCCGAACCGAACATGAAGGTCGAGCCACAAGATCCTCTGGCGGTCCTGTTGGCCTTGGCCGTCGATCCCGCGACCGATCCGGCGGTGCGCCGCTCGGCCGGGACGAGCCTGGCCCTGTTGGGCGTTTCGCCGCCGGCACCCGCCGCCGTGGCAGACCAACTCGCCGATCGTGCGCGGCAACTGCTCCGCGTCGTCCTCTCGCTGCAAGAGCCCGTCACCGACGTGCCGCTCAACGTCTGGCGCTGGGACGCCGAGAAACCGGGGCTCGTCGAGGAACGGGTCTCCGCCCGACAAGAGGAACTCGACGTCGCGGCCGATCTGGCCGCTCGTGCGTTTGGCATCGCCCCGCATGACCGCACGATCCGCCGGCTTTATCTCGAGACGAAGCTCACCGCCGCCGGGAATCGCGTGGGATTCGATCAACCGCTGCCCGCGGCGGCCATCGACGCCGTGAAGGAACTGGGCGTCGCTGCCCTGGTCGATCTGCTGGCCCACGTTCCTGCCGAAGGAGACGTCAGCTCCGCGACGGCGGCGGCTCGACTGCTGGGCGAGATCGCCACGGCCGACGTGCTCGATCCCGTCGGCGCGCGACCGGCGCCGCTCGTGAGGGCCTTGCGTCATTCCGATCCGCGATTGCGTTACGCGGCACTCGATGCCGTGCTCAAGCTGGCCCCCTCGCGCAGATTCATGGGAGATAGCTTCGTCCCCGAGGCGCTTGCTCGCTTTCTTGCCACGACGGGCAGGCCGGTGGCGCTCGTGGCCGATTCGCGCGGCGATGTGGGTCGCTCGATTGCCGGCATGCTCAATGATATGGGGTACTTGGCGCTCTCGTCGGTCGATGGTCGAGAGTTGTTCAACCTTGCCGCCGACTCGACCGATTGCGAGCTGATCCTGATCTCGGCCACGCTCTACGACAATACCGCCGTTGATCTGCTCGACCAGTTGCGCAAAGACACCCGGACGGCCCGCATCCCGGTCGCGGTCTACGCCTCGAGCGAGTCGATGCCGCGGGCCGAACGGCTCGTGCGGCGCGATCCGCGTGCCATCTCGATCGTACGTCCGCGCGATGTCACGGCGCTCGAGTTCCAGTTGGCCGACCTGCTCGCTCGTTCGCGCGCCGAGTTGCCTGGTCAGCAGGTACGCGATCGACAGGCGGCGGGCGCCTTGGGATGGCTCGACCGCCTGACGAGCGAGAAGGGGCACGTATTCGATCTGACTTATGTCGAGCCCGCTTTGCATGCGGCGCTCGACAACCCGGCTTTGGCCGCCTCGGCGATGAAAGTCCTCTCGCGTTACGTGACCCCCTCGTCACAACAGGGGCTGGTCCAGATGGCCAGTCGAGGGGGCACGACGATCGAGTTGCGGCAAGCTGCCGCACGAGCCTTCTGCGAGAGCATCGGACGAAATGGAACCCGTTTGACGTCCGCCGAGATCCTGCTGCAATACGACGAATACCACGGACACGAAGGAGGAGACGCCCAGGTCCGCGAGGTGCTGGGCACGATCCTCGACTGTATGGAAGCTCGCGTGGCGACCGCCGAACCCACCGCGCCTCACGCCGATCGAGAAACCCCTGCGCCCGAGCCCGTCGCCATCCCGTAGCGGCTGTGCCCGGTCGCGAGACCGCCAACCTGAATTCAACTTACTACCCCCCGCCGACAACTCGCCGCGCAACGTCCGAGTGTCGACCGATGAGTAGCAGCCGCAGTCTGCGATCCTATCACGTGAACGAATCCGGTCCACCCATCCCTGGCATCATCGGCAATGGCGAAGCCATGCAGCGGGTCTACAAATTGACCCGGCAAGTGGCGCGCTCGAAGACGTCGGTCTTGCTGTTGGGCGAAACCGGCACCGGCAAGGAACTGATCGCCAAGGCTGTCCACCAACTCAGTCCTCGCGGCAACGGCCCCTTCGTCCGCGTCAACTGCGGCGCCCTTACCGAAAGCCTGCTCGAGAGCGAGCTCTTCGGCCATGTGCGTGGCTCGTTCACCGGCGCCATCGACAATCGCACGGGACGCTTCGAGGCGGCCCACACCGGCACCGTGTTTCTCGACGAGATCAACTCCACCACTCCCAAGCTGCAGGTCAAGTTGCTCCGCGTCCTGCAGGAGCGCGAGTTCGAACGCGTGGGAGACACGCAGACGATCCGCGTCGATACCCGGGTCATCGCCGCCAGCAATCGCGATCTGCGCGACGAGGTCGAGGCCGACCGCTTTCGCGAGGATCTCTACTATCGCTTGAACGTCGTGCCGGTCTATCTCCCCCCGCTGCGCGAGCGGCGTGAGGATATACCCGAGTTGGTCGTCCACTTCCTCAATTATTACAATGAAGAAAACGACCGCTACGTCGTCCACATCGAACGCGAGGCGCTCGAGGCCTTACAGGACTACCACTGGCCCGGCAATGTCCGCGAGTTGCAGAACTACATCGAGCGGGCGGTCGTGCTGGCGGTGGGGGACGAGCTGACGACCGATCTCCTACCCCCCAGCGTGTTGGGGCGCGAGCAGCGCAGCGTATTCCGCTCGCGTCCGGTCGACTTGGAAACGCTCACCTACGAGGTCGTGCAGCAGGGAGTGGCGAATGCCGGCCCGCACGAGGACAACCTGCACGCCAAGATCGTCAATCGCGTCGAACGCGAGTTAATCGCCCAGGTGATGACCGTGTGCGACAACGTGCAGATCAAGGCCGCGGCCAAGCTGGGCATCAATCGCAATACGCTGCACAAGAAGCTGAAAGAATATGGCCTGGATGCCGACAACGAGGTCGAAGAAGTGCCCGCCCCCGCCCGGGCACGCTAAGAGGCCATGAGTTGGCAAATCCAGATCATCTGCTTCGCGGCCAGTTACTCGGTCGCCCTCGCGCTCGAGGTCACGCGGCTCTTCCTGCGTAGCGGTCTGCGCGGCGCGGCGATGGTCGCGTTCGCCGGGGCGGGCCTGCTGGCGCAAACGATCTTTCTCGCCCAACGCGCCGCACAGACCGCCGTGCCGCTGTCGAGCGAGTTCGACTGGTATCTCGTCGCCGCGTGGCTGCTGGTCGTGCTCTATCTATACCTGATGTACTACCATCCCCGCGCCCCGTTAGGGCTCTTTTTGTTGCCGGTGGTTCTGGCCTTGATAGGCATTGCCGCCTATGTGGCCGATCGGCACCCGTTTCCCGAGACTCGGGCCTCACTGGTGTGGGGCTCGCTGCACGGGGTGTTGTTACTGCTGGGCACGGTGACGCTGATCGTGGGCTTTGTCACCGGTGTGATGTATTTGGTGGGAGCCTATCGTCTGAAGCACAAGCTACCCCCCACGCGACGCTTTCAATTGCCCAGCCTCGAATGGCTACAGCGCATGAACGGCCGTTCCATCGGCCTGGCCGTGATACTCTTGGGGCTGGGGGTCTTATCTGGCGCGGTCCTGAATGTGGTGAATCACAGCAAGCAGGCCGAATACGTTCCGTGGAACGACCCGGTCATCGTCAGCTCGCTGGTGCTGGTCGGTTGGCTCGTGGCGGTGACGGTCTTCAACACCTTCTACAAGCCGGCGCGCACCGGGCGCAAGACGGCCTACCTCACCTTGGCGAGCTTCGTGCTGCTCGTGCTCGCGCTGGGCATCTCGCTGCTGGGCGAATCGGGCCACGGCGGGGCCCCCGCGCGCGACGCGATCCCATCGCGGGAGGGCGCGGCATGAAGGTCCAGATGGTCGGCTGCAGCCATCATCGCTCCCCCGTGGCCGTCCGCGAACGGCTGGCCTTTACGCCCGGTCAGGCCCAAGAGGCGCTGGCGCGCTTCCGCCGCCGTTTTCCCGAGGCCGAGGCCGTGCTCCTGTCGACCTGCAACCGGGTCGAGGTTTACACGGCGGTGGAAGAACCCGCCGCCCTGCCGACGCACCAGCAGGTGGCCGAGTTCCTGGCCGAATTCCACGGCATCGAGCTGTACGAGATCTTCGACGATCTGTTCGAACGGACCGGCGAGGACGCCGTGCGGCACTTGTTCACCGTGGCGGCCAGTCTCGACAGCATGGTCGTGGGCGAGCCGCAGATCCTGGCGCAGGTGAAACAGGCCTACCAGATGGCCACCGATCGCGAGAGTACGGGACCGCTCACGCACGCCATCTTCCAGGCGGCCTTGAAAGTAGCGCGGCGCGTGCAAAGTGAAACGCAGCTCAGCCAGAAACGCGTCAGCATCCCGAGCGTGGCCGTGGGAGATTTCGCCTCGCAGATTTTCGAGCGCTTCGACGACAAGCGCGTGCTGGCGATCGGCGCCGGCGAAATGGCCGAAGAGACGCTGCTTTATCTGCGCGATGCCGGGGCGCAGGACATCACGGTGGTGAATCGCACGCAGCAGCGTGCGGTCGAGCTGGCGGCCAAGTTCTCCGGCCGAGCCGCCCCCTGGACCGATCTCGAGCGGCTGCTGATCGACGCCGATCTGGTCGTTACGGCCACCGGCGCGGCAGAGCCGATCGTGCGCCGCGCGGAGTTTGTCCGCATCGAAGAAGCCCGCTACCAACGCCCCCTCTTCGTGCTCGATCTGGCCATGCCGCGCGACTTCGATTCCGCCATCGGCGACATGCTGGGCGTGTATCTCTACACGATCGACGACCTGCGCGCGGCCTGCGTCCGCAATCAGAAAGAGCGCGACCGCGAGCTACCCGGGGCGATACGCATCATCGAGGAAGAAACCTCTTCCTTCATGGCCGAATTGCACCATCGCGCCACGGGGCCCATCATCCAGCGGCTGAAGCAAGGCTGGGAAGAGCCCAAGGAAGCCGAGCTGCGGCGGCTCTTCAATAAGCTGCCCGAGCTCGACGATCGCAGCCGCGTCGAGGTCCGCCAGTCTTTCGACCGACTGGTGAACAAGCTGCTCCATCCGCCGTTGGAATCGCTGCGCGACGAGGCGCGGCAAGGAAGCGTACACGGCCTGCTCGAGGCCCTCAAGCGGTTGTTCCAGCTTCGCGACTGAGCACGTAGAGCGGCTCGAGCGACCATCCTCGCGAAGCACGAGCGCGGGTCGGTTTCGAGGACCGACGCCGCGCGCTCTTCCGACTTACCGGGAGAGAAGGCTACTCGCCTTCATCTTCCCAGTCTTCATCTTCGTCTTCGTCGTCATCCTCGTCGTCGTCCCAGTCGTCGTCTTCCTCTTCGTCCTCATCCCACTCTTCGTCGTCGTCTTCATCATCTTCTTCGTCGTCGAGTTCTTCTTCGTCCTCGTCGTCGACTTCCTCCCACTCGTCTTCTTCGTCGTCGAGGTCATCATCGTCCTCGTCGTCGTCTTCTTCGTCGAGGTCATCATCGTCCTCGTCGTCTTCGAAGTCGTCGTCTTCATCCTCCAAGTCGTCGTCGTCTTCCGCGCGCGGGAATTCCACGACCGACAACAGGCTAGCCACGACGCCACCGCACGTGGTGTCCCGTTCGCTCGGATCGTCCAGCAAGTGCTCTGGGTCCGCTAACATAGTCACGTCCTACTCCTCCTCGGTACCACTAGGGTGCGAAAACGATGTCGCGATCGCCGGTGTCGCGGTCACTCCGGCCGCGGGGGGCGTCGCGCGTAAACGTAGTATCTCGGCTCGGGGCAATTCGTCCAGGTCACGCAGGCCGAATAGTTCCAAGAAACGCCGGGTCGTCCCATACAAATAGGGGCGACCCAACTCCTCGGAACGCCCCATGATCCGCACGAGATCGCGCTCCATCAACAAGCGGAGCATCTCGCCGCACTGCACGCCGCGAATCGATTCGATCTCGGCACGCACTGCCGGCTGACGATACGCCACGACCGCCAGGGTCTCCAGCGCCGGACTACTCAATCGCGTCTCGATCTGCGGGGGATACAACCGCCGCAGCCACGAGGCGAACTTCGGCCGAGTCAGCAACTGGTAACCGCCGGCCACCTCTTCGATCCGAAAAGCGCAGCCAACCCGGTCATAGGTCTCGTTCAGTCGTCGGACTAATGTACGCGCTTCGGTTCCATCCGCCAAGCTGGCGATTCGAGCCAACTTGCGCGGCCCCAACGGTTCGCGGGCCAGCAGCAAAACCGCCTCGACCCGGGCAATTCTGGGGTCCCGTTGTCCGGCCACGGGCCGAGGTCGCCGCGACACTCCGCCAGGCGACTCGAATCGACCTGGAGAAACGCTTCGCGGCGCGGCCCAGGCCCGGCGCGGCCCTGTTACCAGCGCATGGCGGTAACGCAAGGAAACGCTGCCCATCGTTGAGCCCAGGCCGGGCGAGGGACGCCGCATGGAGAGATTCTCGTTCGTCGCGACTCGGAGCCCGCAGGCTCATCTTCTCAATGATGGCAAGTTACCGTATTGGAACGAGTTGCGACAACCCAGGCTCTCCACGAGAGGGCGTCGAGTTTGTCAGGCCAGAGGAGCGGCTAGAGCTGCTGCCCATTGCGCCATGCTTCGACTTCGGAGAGCACGTGTCGCATCGCCATCATCGGATCGGCGTCCGTGGCCTCGAAATGGCGGTTGTAGCTGGGGTTTCCCGCCAGGGCCATTTTCACATGAAAGCGATAGAGATTGCCCGTCGTGCCCCACGACTCGAGCAAATAGTACGTCGCCCCCAGGGCCCGTAGCCGTTGCTCCATGTCGCGGAAGGGATTGGCCTGCGGCGCGTCGTTGCCTGGTCCCGGCGAGGGCAGGGGAGGGGTGTGGGCAAAATGCGCCGGCATGGCCTGTGCCGTCTCACCCGCTTCGGAGAGCGAAGTTCCCACGGAAGGGGTCATGGCGCTACCGCCGACGGGCGCCGTGTAGCCGACCGTGGCGACCGCTGGCGGTGCTTGGGCTGGTGGTGAGAAGTTGTTAACCGTCATCTCGGACAGCATCTGCGGCGGGGCCGAGGTCAACGCGGCCGGAGGATTCGCCCCCAGCGCCGCTGTCGTCGCTGGGGCGGAGCTGGCATTCGCGGCCAGGGCAGCAGCGCTCGAGGCGTCTGCGGCAAACGCGGGGGCCTCTTGCGAGGGTTCGTGGGTCGTCGATGGTTGTGGACCCGACTGCGTGACGATCTTCAGCCCCATGTCGGCCAATTCGGACCATTCTCCCTGGCGGGCAAGGTCGATCGCCTCGGGCCAATGCTTCCAAAAGATCGCCACCAGCGGGACAACGATCATACAGGTCAGCATGACGACGGCGCGCACTAACACGATGGGACCCGACTGCATACGGGACACGACTCCTTTCGATCCCCTGTTCGCCAACGCTTCCTGCGCGGCGTCTCGAGCAGGCCCGAACGGGCGCCCGACGAGGGGCGGATATTACTCGCGGTCGCCATTGCCAGGCAACGTCAATGGAAAGGAATCACTTTGTGACGACTGCCTGTCTTGCCCGAATTGCCACCCACCGAGCGGGAACGTACACGGCCAAAAGATGGCAGACCACTAACCCCTGACCACTACTGCGGTTGGGGAGCTTCGGTGGCTTCCGCGGCCGGCGCTTCTGCCGCTGGAGTTGCTTCTTCGACGGGCGCCGGCTCGGCAGGTTCTGCGGGCCTGGTCTCTTCCTCGGGCGTAGCCTCTTCGGCGCCCGACGCTTCGAGTCCGGCTTCCTTGAGCTTTTTGAGCTCGTCGGCGTCGCTCTTGATCTCGTCCGGCTCGGGCTTCTTGACCACCTGGTCGCGCGAGAGCCTGATCTTGCGATAGACGTCGTTCGGAATGACGTAGTACCAGTCGGCGAAGCGGTCGTTGAGCTCCTTGACCTTCTTCTGCGCGTCCTTGATTTTGGTTTCGTATTCGTCCTGCTTGCGCTTGTTCTCGCGCTCGATCGTCTCGCGGGCGGCCTTTTGCTCGGGCGTTTCCTCGGCGGCGGGTGGGGTCTCTCCCTCGGCGGGCTGTTCGCCTTCGGGCGCGGCGGCCCCCGGCGCGGGCGGAACCTCTTCCAACTGCGGCGGCGGGATCTTATTCGGATTGAAGCCCACGGTGAGCATCAGATAACGATTCGGACCGGTCTCGTGGACGGTGGCGAGCGGTTCTTCCCCTTCGGCCGGCTTGGCCTCGTCACTCTCGGTGCCGGTGGCGATCTCTCCGAACCGCAAGACGTATTCAACGCCGTCCTTGAGCGTGGTGACGATCTCGCCTTCGTTCGACAGCAGCGAGCCATCTTGCGTGACGTAGAAGCCCTTGCTCATGAGCGAGAGGAGGGCCTGCTGATCGATGCGTCCCTCGCCTTCCGACTTGAGCATGCTGCTCAGGCCGGCAGGCTTGCGGCGCACGTCGACGATGCGCAGTTCGTCGAGCGCCGTCTTCATGTCGTTCAGTTTCGTGGCGTCGAGCTCTTCGGCTTCCGTCAGCCCGTCGAGCTTCCATTGCGCCTCTTTGTCGTTGTAGGTCAGCTTGACCACGTCTCCCTGGATGCGGCGCCCTTGCGCCTCGTCGATCGAATAGTTATCGATGACGACGTCTTCCACGTCCCAGGGATTGAGCTTCAAGAGATCGTCCTCGATCCACTCGGCGAATCTGGTCGTCAGCTTGCTGGGGTCGAACTTGACCTGGAACAACACGTCGCGGTTGGGCACGCGGACGTAACGGATGCCGGGCTGTCCCTCGACCTCTTTTCCCACGATCAGCTCGGTCAGCGTTTTGCCGGCCTTGTCCTTGAGGGTGATCTTCTTGCCGATGCCGCCGGCGCCGATCGAGGCGCTGGTCGGATCGACCACGCCATACAGCTCGAAGTCGGACTGCGTCACCGGATCGACGCGCAGGATCTCGAGATCGATCAGGCTGGCCGCGGCGTGGGCCATCTGCTTGTCGGCGTCAGCCGGATAATTGCTGTGCGAGGGGAGGGCCCAGCGGCCGTTCACCTGTTCGACCTTGAAGATGCTCGGCTCGGCCTTCTCTTCGTCGAAGTCGATGATCTCGAGACTGGCCCCGGCGAGTGGATCGGTAAAGTCGGGCGAGAGAAACTGCCCCACCAGCGTGTCGGAATCTTGCTGCGGCGCCGCCGGCAGCGAGCTCCAGGCCACCAGCCCCACGACGAGGGCCGCCACGACAAAGGTCACCGTTTTTACGTTCTCGCTCATCGCTTCACCTATGGTTCGCTCGCTCGGGCGAAAGCCGGTTTCAGGTCATTCTTCTGGGAAAGTGGCACCGGCCGCCGGCCGGTGAGCGGAGGCTAGCGCAGCCGCTGTTTAGAAACACCCTCACGCTCGCGCGAGCGCCGGTTGAAGTACACCACCACCGCCACCACCAGCGGCGGAATCGGCGGCAGCAGCACCGCCGCCAGCTTATACCGGTCTTGCGTGTGGCGAACCGTCGAAGCCAGCTCCGACTCGATTCGCTCGATGTCGCGATCGCGCACCTCGCGCATCTGCTCGGTGGCCCGGGTCAGGCGATTTTCGCCGGCCGTGCGCGCCGTGTCGATTTCGATCAGCAATTGTTGCGGATCGAGATCGGTCCGTTTCTGCAGCTCGGCAATGCGATCGTCGAGCTTCTTTTGTTCTTCCTTCTGCTTCTTGTCGAACTCGTCCATGAAAAGCTTGCGCTGCTCGTCCGCGGCGTTTCGCGCGCCGGCGGTGGCGTCTTCGACACGTACCAGCGTGCGATGTACCGGACGGCGCTTGCGGATGTCGATGAAGCGATCGTCGCCGGCCAGCGTGTCGAGCACGTTGAGCACGAACGTGACGTTGTCGAGGTCGAGATTCACTTCGGCGTCGGGGTCGGTCCCGCGATTACGCAGCGCGAAGAAGGCCGAGTAGAGCACGTCGATATCCGCCACGACGACGACGTTGATGTCCCCCTCTTCGGGAGCCGGGGTCGCCACGGCCGCTTCATCCATCCCATGTGCGTGAGCTTCACTCACCTCATGTTCGTGGAAGTCCGCCGCGGGAGCGGGACCAGGGCCGCTTTCGGCCTGATTCGTCGTGCCGGGGGGAGCGCCGTCTCCTTGGAGCGGCATGTTGGCGGGCTCGGGACGCTTCCCCCGGATGTGGACCGCCAGCACGTACTCTTCGGCCGTCGGCAGGTGACGCCGCATGGGGTTCAAGGCACCGCCACCGAAGAACGATCGCTCGATGATCTCGTTGAAGGCGACCTCACCCGTGCGCGGACCGGTCCGCACGAGAGGCGTGAAGGTCAGCTCGGACGAGTTGCGCCGATTCACCGCCCCCGGAAAGAGGAACAGCATCTGCTGCAACTGCGAGCTGACGGCGTCTTTATTGTTGAAGGGCTCGGTGGCGCCGGAACCTTCGCCCACGAAGACGAACTCCGTGGGGAACTGGCCGATCTTGGGATAAGGATTGTAGTTCTGCCAGACCACCTTCGAGTCGAGGAAGTCGATGCCGAGCAGATTCCACAGCTCGCGGATGTTCCCCTTCGGCTGCGGCGGCTGCTGACCCCCCATCATCCCGAAGGGACCACCACCCCCTTGCGGTGAGCGCGGCTGGCTCGTCGCCGCCACGCTCTGATCGAGATAGGGGAAGGGATCTTCGAAGACCGCCGTCGGTTGCCCACGCTTCACGGCGTCGAGGAAGTTGGCCATCTGCTCGGGAGACAGCGTCGACGGCTGCACGGCCAGCAGGGCATCGAAACGCTCGGTGATCGGGTTGTCGGCGTTCACCTGCACGACGTCGTACTGTTTTTCGAGCTCGTCGATGATGAGCTCGTTGCGGCCCGGCGACATGCGCTGCATGTCGAACTGACCATACAGCTTGGCGTCGGTCGTCAGGATGCCGATCTTCTTGCGCTCTTGCTGCGCCACGGTGCCCAGCGAGCGAATGAGCTCGTACTCGACCGGGATGCCGCGGTCGAAGAACGGCACCACGACCTTCTCGAGGCCGCTCGTGATCGCCACGCCGAGATAGATTTCTTCAATGTTCATTGCGCCGCGCGTTCGCGAGGCCACCTGCTGGCCGCGGATACCGTAGAGCGTTTCAGCCCGCCGGGCGTTGTCGCTGTACTTCTCGGTGTCGTGGATCTCGAGCGTGATTTCGTTTCCGGCCCGGGCCGCGATCTCGCGGAGCATCGTCAGCAGGTCGAGACGCGTCTGCACGTACGACTCGGGCACCTCGGGGCTGACGAAGGCCTCGATGTGGATCGGCCGTTTCGGGTCGAGTTCCTGCAAGATGGCCTGCGTCTTGGGCGAGAGGGAACTGAGCCGCTCGGTGGTCACGTCGAGGCGCGCGTCGTGATGGGCCAGCACGACGTTCACCCCCAGCACGAGCACGATCAGCGCGACGATGCGCGCCAGGTAATGGCCCCCGAGCGATTTGCCGTCGCGTCCGCCGGCCCAGTGCCGCCGGCCGATCAAGACCATCGACAGGTAGAGCATGGCCGCCACGATGAGCAGGAAGTACGCCACCCCCGAGAAACTGATCACGCCGCGGCCGAAGTCGCGGAACATTTCCGCGAAGCTCCACGACTTGATCGTGGCGGCTATCTTCGGGCTGAAGATCACGTCGGCCGAGGCCGCGAACGCCAGCGGAGCGTTGAACGCGGCGCCCAGGATGAAGCCCACCGTCAGGTTCGAGGTGAGGAACGAGGCGACCATGCCGATCGCCAGCATCGCCAGCCCCATCAACCAGTAGCCGAAGTAGGTGCCGAACATGAGCCCCAGGTCGGGTTGGCCCAGATAACTCAGCACGACGATGTTCGAGATCGAGAACAGAAGCGACACCGTGAAGATGGCCACCGCGGCCAGGTACTTCCCCAGCACGACGTCGAGATCGCTCGCCGGAATCGTCAGCAGCAGTTCGTCCGTCCCCTGGCGCCGCTCGTCGGCCCACATGCTCATCGTGATGGCCGGGATGAAGACCAGCATGATGTAGGGGAGATAGCGATTCAGTTGGTCGAGATTCGCCAGGTTGGCGTTGAAGAACTCGTTCGGCCAGAAGGCGGCAATCCCGCTCAGCAGCACGAAGACGCAGATGAATACATATCCCGTCGGATTGCTGAAGTAACTGACGAAATTGCGACGGAAGATCGCGCGGATCACATGAGCATTCATGGCTTCTACCGGTAACTGCGTGTGACTCTGGTGGGGCGTTCGGGTCGACAGCGGTGTCGTCGCGGTCGGATGATGTTCACGGGGCTTACTTGCCCGCGGTCGAAGCGGTGAGATCGTGGAAGCGTTCTTCGAGCGGCTTGCCCGAGCCACGCACTTCGTCGATCTTGGCTTCGTAAATCAGGCGACCTTCGTTGACGAACAAGACGCGGCTGCACATCGCTTCCACCTCTTGCATGATGTGGGTCGAGAGCAGGATGGTCTTGTTCTGTCCGAGCTTGAGGATCGTTTCGCGGACTTCGCGAATCTGGTTCGGATCGAGGCCGGCGGTCGGTTCGTCGAGAATCAGCACGTCGGGCTCGTGCAGCAGCACCTGCGCCATGCCCACACGCTGGCGATAGCCGCGCGAAAGCTTGCTGATGGGCTTGCCGATCACGCTCCCCAGGTCGCACAGTTCGACCACCGTCTCGATGCGCTGGTGCTTCTTGTCGGTGGCGAGTCCGCGCGCGTCGGCAAAGAACGAGAGCAGCGAGCGGGGCGTCATGTCGGGATAGAGCGGGCCGTTCTCGGGCAGGTAACCCAGACGCTGGGCCCCCGCCAGGCGATCTCGCGCCATGTCGTGGCCGGCGATCCGGGCGACGCCCGTCGAGGGGGACAAGTAGCCGGTCAGCAGCTTCATCGTCGTGCTCTTACCGGCGCCGTTGGGGCCGAGAAAGGCAACGACCTCTCCCTGGTGGATCTCGAACGAGATGTCTCGAACGGCGGCGAAGTCACCATAGAACTTCGACAGGCCGATCGCCTCGATCATGGGCGCGCGTGTTGCGTCGGTCATGGCACGTATCTCGGGAAAACGATTCAGTATCCGCTCATGGAAAACGGTCCGTTGCCACGCGGGGCAGCGGCGTGGAAGGCCGGCCTCGGCGACGAAGGGCCAGGCTTCGTCAGCGGCACGGTAGCCGGGGGTAGGAAGGTCGGCAGGCTCCCCTTCAGCCGTGCAAAAACCCCCGGAAAAGCCGGGCCTGCCGCCGATTGTATAAGCCGAAGGGCTCGGCTTGTCCAGTGCGATCGATGTTGTGGCCGAACGCCGTAGCGCATTCGCAAGCTTCCCTCAATCAAGCACTTGCGCGCTGCACACCCAGGGTGCGGCACGCGGTGTCGTCTGGCGAGTGTGCCGCACGGCCTGCGGCGGGTTCGCTCCACGGTCCGAAGGGACGAATACCGCCCTCGCGCGAGCACCCACGCTGGGCGCTCGCCGCGGGACGGATGGGGGAGCATGTTCCCTGTACGACGCGCTCTCGGCCGCGGTTCATGCCGAGGCGTCGCGGCGGAACGTGATGTGCCGCCGCCAGTGCAGATTGTCCGGCTGGGGATAATCGCTCCGCAGATGCACCCCCCGGCTTTCTTGCCGCTGGAGGGCGCCCGCGGCCATGAGCCGGGCCACGGTGAGCATGTTCTGCAGTTCCCAACCCTCGACTTGCGTGAACTGCCGCGTCAGCACGTAACGGCACCAATAGTCGACCGTCTCGTATGCCTCGCGCAGGCCGGACTCGTCGCGGCGAATGCCGGCATTGCGCCACATCAGGCTACGCAGCGAATTGCGAATATCGGCCAGATCGAGCGGCTCGCCGACCTCCGGCACGCTCCGATTCTCGATCGGCAGGGCGCGAAAGTCGTCGGCAATAGTGAGTGCCGCCGCCGACGCGCCCGCCCCCGCATGCGCGCCATAGACGAGCCCTTCGAGCAGGCTGTTCGAGGCGAGTCGATTCGCCCCGTGCAGGCCACTCGAGGTGACCTCGCCCGCCGCCCACAAGCCGGGCACGGTGGTGCGACCTGCGAGATCGATCGTCGCGCCGCCGATCATGTAGTGCGCGCCGGGGCGCACCGGAATGCGGTCGGTGGCAATGTCGAGATTGAACTCGGCGCAGACCGCCGCGATGCCGGGGAAGCGCGCTCGCACGTGTTCGGCGTCGAGATGGCTCAGATCGAGATAGACGTTCGGATGGCGCGTCTTTTCCATCTGCGCGACGATCGACTGGCTCACCACGTCGCGCGGCGCGAGCTCGGCCCGCTCGTCATAGTCGGGCATGAAGCGATGTCCGGTGCGATCGACCAGATAGGCCCCTTCGCCGCGGACCGCCTCCGAGATCAGGTTGCGGCTGCTGCCGGCGATGTAGAGCACCGTGGGGTGGAATTGCATGAATTCCATATCGCGCAGCTCGCAGCCCGCGCGATAGGCGAGCGCGAGTCCGTCGCCGGTGGCGACGTCGGGATTGGTGGTTTCGCGATAGATTTGCCCGGCGCCGCCGGTGCAGAGAATCGTCTGCTTGGCCCAAACGAGCGTCTTGCCGTGATGCTCGTGCCAGACGAGCGCGCCGCGGCAGACGCCGTTGTGCGTGAGCAAGTCGAGCGTGAACGTATCGGGCCAGGTGGCCACGTGGCGCAGGCTCTTCACGCGTTCGATCACCGCGCGCATGACTTCCTGTCCGGTGGCATCGCCCAGCGCGTGGACGATGCGGTCGTGGCTGTGCCCCCCTTCGCGCCCGAGCGCGAGCGAGCCGGCCGCTTCGTCGAACCTGGTGCCCCAGGCGACCAACTCGCCGATGCGCCGCGGGGCATCGCGCACGACCATTTCGACGACCGCTTCGTCGCACAGTGCCCCGCCGGCGCGAATCGTATCGGCGATGTGGTTCTCGAACTGATCCTCGGGATCCATGACCCCCGCGATGCCCCCCTGCGCGTAGCGACTGTTCGATTGCATCAGGCTGTGCTTGGTCACGACGAGCACGGAGAGCGAGGGATCGATCTCGATCGCCGCGCGCAGGCCGGCCAGACCGCCGCCGATGATCAGCACGTCCGTGAAGTGGTGCGGCACCCCCTTCGGATGAAAAGGGGCCACGTAACGCGGGGGCGTCGGAAAGGAAAGAAGGGGCAAGTCCATGCCAGCTTATTTGTTCTGCGGTGGGGGCGAAGGACGGCCGCGCGAGAGTCCTTGCGTATAGGCCCGATACTGCTCGGCATAATCGGCCGGCGGCGTCGAGCGGAAAGATTCGCGAAGCTGCTTTTGTTCGAGCGGTTTGTTCTCGTTGCCGTCGAGCACCGTGCCCGAACCGCGCAGTCCCAATTGGCGCAGCGTATCGTCGAAGCGCTTCGCGCCGGCGGGGGACGAGGGATCGCCCGCCTTGTCGCGCAGCTCGTGCCAGCGCTTTACAAAATTCTCGACGTCCTGGCGCGTCCAGCCAAGCCGCTCGAGCAGCTCTTCGTCGAGATCGTTCTTTTTCAATTGATCCTCGAGTCGCTCGAGGACGAGATCCGTCGCCTTGCGGGCCGCGGCGAGATCGACCTCGTCGCCGCCGGGTTCCGGGGTCGAATCGCTCCCCCGCGGTGCGGCTTCGTCGTGGTTGTTCTGGCCGCCACCGCCAAGACCGCCGGCCCCCTGGCCGCCGTCCCCCGCGTCCGGTTTTGCTCCCTGGCTGCCCTGGCCCGGTTGGCCCCCTGCCGAGGAGCCGCCGTTCGATGAACTGCTCGAGCCTGAGCCTTGTTCACCGCCGCTGCCGCCGGCGCCTTGCGACTGGCCTTCGCCCTGGCCACCCGGTTGCTTGTTGCCCGACTGGTCGGACGTGGGGCCTCCTCCCGAGCCTTCGGCGGCGCCCCCCCCTTCATCGGCGGCGGTGTTCTGACCTGCGCCGCCGGTCCCCTTTTGATTCGCTTTTTGTCCCCCCCCTTCCTGACCGCCTCCGGAGCGATCTCCCTCTTCGCCCCCCTGCGAGTCCGATTCGCGCGGACTGGTGGTGGGAGACGAGGCTTCGCTCGATTCCTTGTTCTTCGAGTCAGGGCTCTGCTGCTGCTTTTCCTTCGGGCGGTTCTGCTCCTGTGGCGAGGGGGAACCTTGCTCGTTGCCTTGTGCCTGACCGGCGCCACTCTCTCCCTTGGGATCGTCGGGTTCGCCCCCTTGGGCGTTGTCGTTGACGTTTGCGTCCGAAGGAGGACTCTTGGCCTTGTTGGCGTCTCCCGACTGACCCGATTGCGCGCCCTGGCCCGAACGCTCTCTCGGCTGGTTCTGCTGGGTTTCGGACTGCGGCGAATCCTCTTGGCTTTCGCCAGCCTTGCCCTCCCCTTGGGCCTTGTCAGTCTCTTTGCCAGGGGCCTCGGTGCCGCTGGCGCCTTGCTTGCCGGGCTGTTGGCCGGCTTGTTCTTGCTGTTGGGCATTGCCGCTGGGTTGGGCCTCGCCCGGCCTGTTGGCGTCGTCGGGCTTGGGCTTGCCCCCGGTGCTGCCTGGCTGGTCGTTGGCCCCTTCGTTCTTGTCGGTGCGGCGTTCTTGGCGTCCTTCGCCGGGGGCGTCCTGCTCGCCGCGCACGCGCTCGTCGGGTTGGCCTTCGCCCGGCTTGCCACTGGGCTTGCCCCCTTGGCTGGAATCGCCGGCCTGGCCGGCGTTGGTCCCCGCGTCGCCGCCGCTCTGCCCGCCCCCTTGTTGGTTATCTCCCTGGCCGGTCTGGCCGTCGCTCGACGTGTCGCTTTGAGAGCCCCCGGCCGACGATTGCGCCTGCGACTGTCCGCCTCCCTTTTGCTCGCCACCGGCGCCGTTCGACGGGCTCGAGCCACTCGATTCGCTCGACTGCTCTCCCCCCGACTGCCCACCCTGCGAGTTGCCCCCCTCCTGGCCTTGTTCCCCCTGTTGCTGTTCGCCCGGCTGCTGCGACGGTTCGCTCCCAGGCTTCTGCTGCTCGCCCGATTTTCCTTGTCCCTGATCGCCTTCCGACGACGGGCCATCTTCGCCCTCGGGCTGTTGGTTCGGCTGTTCGTCGCGCGCAGGTTGCTCTTTCTTCTCTTCCTGATGCTTGAGCAGTTCTTTCATGGCGGCGGCCGGATCCCGCTCGGGATCGACGCGCTGCGGTTGCTCTGCGGCCTCCTCGTTGCCGGGCTGTTGCTGCGGATCTTGCCGCTCTTGTTGAGGATCGCGCGAGGCGAGCTGGAACTCTTCCTTCTGCGTCCCCTGACCCGAGTCCGATCCCCCCGACGGTTTTTCGAACTCTTGTTTTTCCTGCTGCGCCTCGGCGAGCTGCTCTTCACGCTGCTGTTGATCGGTGGGAGATGTCACGCGCAGCTTGTAGCGTGTCGACTCGGCATGGCCGGCCCTCGGCAGCTTGATGTCGCGGGCTTCGGCCCAGTATTCGATCACGTCACCAGCGGCAAGCTTGGGTCGGCCCGGTTTTTCAGGCGTCAGTTTCGACAGATCGAGCACGTAGGCGCCGCGATATTCTTTTTCATGGCGCGCGTTGTCTAGTAGTTTGACCTTCAATACAACGTCGTCGCCGCGTCGGGCGTGCAGCAGCACATCGCGCAAGGCGAAGTCGGGATCGGCGGCGCGTACCGCCACGTTTACCACGCCATTGAGCGGCACCTCGAGGTCCGCCTGCTCGGGCAACACCAGTTCGACCGTCGGAAGCTGGTCCGGCACCACGGCGATCGTGTGGCGAATCGGTTGCGGGTTCTCGCGGTCTTCCGTGCTGACGAAGATCAATTGATAACTGCCGTACTGGGCGTTGCCCTTGTCGTCGAGATTCAAATCGAAGGAGACGCTCGTGGCCTGCCCCTTCACGTCGACGCCATGGGGATCGAGCTTGCCGTCGCAATCGAAATCGATGTGCGCGGACTTGATGGGCCGATTGGCGCGGCCGTGGATCGTGACCTTCGTCCCGACCAGGGCCTTGATGTCGCCGACGCGTTCGACGCGGCCGTTTGCAATCGAGGCGTAGGACGGATACTCGTAGTCCACGGCCTCGACCAGGATCGACGGCGCGGTCAGTATCTCGACGTGGTAGCGCTCGGTGGCAAAGTCCCCCGCCGCGACGTAGTAAGTCACCCCCTGTTGCAGGCCGTTCGAGCTCTCGGGCAAGATTGCTTCGTGGCTATACCCGCCGTCGGGCACGTTCATGACGATCGCCCGATCGACGGTCTGGCCGTCGTCGGTCGAGTAGAACAGCGTCACGGGCTCGCCCGAGCGCACGCCGCGGACCCTGGCCGAGACGTTCAGCGTGTCGCCATGGAAGGCCTGCGTGTTGCCGGGTCGGACTTCCTCGATCGTCACGCGCGTGGGGGGACGCAGATCGGCCCAGGGGGCGATCATCCGTGCCAACGAGCGCAACGGGTCTTTGGGCGAGAGCAGGACGTAGAGTGCAAACACCGCCACGACGACCAGCAAGGCATAAGACCATCGCACGAGACGCGTGCGGTCGACCACCGTATCGACCGGCACGTGGGTCAGATCGCTGGCGGCACGCTGCTCGATCGCCTGATAGACGGCCGGGGCCAACTCGCGCCGGCTGCCGCGCAAGAGCAGGAAATTCACCAGGCTGTTCTTCAGCGTCGGCTGATGCTGTTCGATCGTGTGGGCGGCATAGATCGGGTTTACCCGTCGCGCGATGAGCGGCGCGACGTAAAGCGCCAGGTAGGACCCCACGCCGATGATGAACAGGGCGAGTGCGGACAACCGTCCCCAGAGTCCCAGCCCCTGCGAGAGGATCCAGTGGTCGACGAACGCGACGACCAGCAGGTAGACGAGCGCGCCGACCAGCAGTCGCAGGATGGCGCCGGCGATCTCGACCCCCTTCACCTGGCCGCGCGTCTTGCGAATCTGCGCGGCGATGAATTGTTCGTACTCGACGTACCGACCCTGGTTGGGCTTCTCCGGCTCACCGCCGGGGCGCGAGGTCACGTTGGGTTCGATCGTCGAGGCCATAGCCCTTCCGCCGGCGGGTGAGGCGCGGTCGCGTGCAGGGATGAATCTGTTCCAGGGCCGGCGGGGGTCAATTTGACCCGCCCGGCACTCAGCCACTCTATTATAGACGTTGCCGCGGCGAACCCTATCATGGCGGGCACCGATTTTCCGGTTGAAACGAACGCCGCAACCGCCGCCGGCACGGTCAGTTAGGTACGAGCCTCCTTTCCGCACCCCAGTTCTCCAGCGATCCCGAGCCATCCCGATGACAGCCACCGCCACGCGGACCCCCGTCGATGTCGTGTACCTCAATCCCGCGGACAACACCTGCGTTGCCGCGCGACACTTGGACGAGGGGGCCGAAATCGTGGCCGGCCCGTATCGCGTGCGGCTCGCGCAGCGGATCGGTTTGGGGCACAAGCTGGCCCTGCGGCCAATTGCCGTCGGCGAACCTGTTTTCAAATATGGCCAAACGATCGGCTTCGCCACGCAGCCGATCACGCCCGGCGACTGGGTCCACGTCCACAACATGACGGCCGGCGAATTCGAGCGGGTTTACGAATACTCGACCGACGTGCCCGCGCCGCCGGCTCCGATCGTCGGCCGCACGTTCGACGGATTCCGCCGCCGCGATGGCCGCGCCGGCACGCGCAATTACCTGGCCGTGATCTCCTCGGTGAATTGCTCCGCCTCGGTCAGCAAGTACATCGCGCGCCGCTTCGACAAGGAGACCCTCGCCCGCGAGTTCCCCAATGTCGACGGAATTCTGCCGATCACGCACGGCGGTGGCTGTGGGCTGCAGTATGGCGGCGACGATCACCGCCAGCTCGAACGCGTGCTCTCGGGCTTCGCCCGCCATCCGAACGTCGGCGGCTACCTGCTCATCGGCCTGGGCTGCGAAACCGGCACCATCTCGCACTTGATCGAGAACGGCGGGCTGGTGCAACTGGGCGAGTCCCCCTCGCGCGCGAAAATCACCGCGCTCAGCATGCAAGATTTGGGCGGCACAGTAAAAACGGTCGAGGCGGGCGTGGCCGCCGTGCGCGAATTATTGCCGCAGGTGAACGATGTGCGCCGCGAGCCGATCCCGGCGAGCGAGCTGGTGCTGGGGCTCGAGTGTGGCGGCTCGGATGGTAACTCGGGCGTGACCGCCAATCCCGCGCTCGGCGTGGCCAGTGACATGCTCGTGGCGGCCGGCGGAACCTCGGTGCTTTCCGAAACGTCGGAGATCTACGGCGCCGAGCATCTCTTGACGCGCCGCGCGGTCAGTCGCGCGGTGGGAGAGAAGCTGATCGAACGCATCCGCTGGTGGGAGGAGTACACGGGCAAGTTCGGCGTGAAGATCGACAACAACCCTTCGCCCGGCAACAAGGCCGGCGGTCTGACGACGATCTACGAAAAATCGCTCGGCGCCGTGGCGAAGGGAGGCAGTGCGGCGCTCACGGGCGTGTTCGACTACGCCGCGCCGATCACCACGCGCGGCTTCGTCATCATGGACAGCCCCGGCTACGACCCGGCGAGCGTGACGGGGCTAGTGGCCAGCGGCTGCAATGTGATCGTCTTCACCACCGGCCGCGGAAGTTGCTTCGGCTGCAAGCCGACTCCGTCGATCAAGCTGGCCACAAACACGCCGATGTACGAGCGGATGATCGACGACATGGATCTCAACGCCGGCACCGTACTGACGGGCACAACGCTCGAAGAGTGCGGCCGCGAGATCTTCGAGTTCATCCTCGAAGTCGCCAGTGGCAAGCAAACGAAAAGCGAAATCCACGGCATCGGCGAAGAAGAGATCGTCCCCTGGAGCATCGGCCCGACGTTGTAGGCGCTGCGAATGGCGTTGAGCGACAATCGCATACTACTGGTGGCGCGATCCTACAATCGCGAAAACCAAATAGCGAAAGTTGTCTCCCACACTGCCGTCTTGCGCCGGTGTCGTGTCGCTCGGTAACAATGCTGGCCCAGGCCCCCTAGGCCGACCGCTAGCAGCGTCCCCACGGGTCCTTCTAAAGAGACTTCTGTTTTTTAGAAATACCTCCCTTGCGTTTCTATTTTATAGACATAGAATAGGACTGTAGCCGATCAACCAAGGGGCGGGGCGAATGCGAGTCATCTCGAAAGCGATCCTGCGGGAGTTTGGAGCACCGTCGAGGGGCGCGAGTCCAAGGACGCGCTGCTGGCCTGGTACAAGACAGCGGACAAGGCCGATTGGCAAAACTTCTCCGACGTGCGCGTGACCTTTGGCAGCGCCGACCTGGTGGGCGACTGCATCGTCTTCAATATCCGCGGCAACAAGTTTCGCCTGGTCGTCAAGATCGACTACCGGACGCACCGCGTGTTCGTGGGGGACGTGATGACCCATCGCGAATACGACAAGGGGCTGTGGAAAAAGGACTGTAACTGCTTCGCCGCGCCGCGGCCTGCCCGACAGCCCACTAGCGAGAAACAACCACCGTAGACCGACGCTCAAAGCCATCGCCACAATTTTATCGATAAGAATGCCACCCCATGAGAAACTCGATCAAGAACAACCCGGCTGCCCTGGACACCTACCTGGCGCTGTGTCGCGAATTTCCTCTCGCGTCGATCCGCAACGATCGCCACCTGTCGTCTGCCTCGAAGGTGCTGAACGGACTGCTTGCTCGGCCGAAACTCGACGCTGGTTCGCGTGAATATCTGGACGCGCTCAGTGACCTGATCGAGCTGTACGAAGATGAGCACGTCAAGTTCGAAGAGCCCAGCGATGCCGAAATGCTCAGGTTCCTGATGGAATCCAAGGGGGTCAACCAGGGCGGATTGGTCAGCGACACAGGCATTGGACGCTCGACCATTTCTGAGGTTCTCGCGGGCAAGCGCCCCCTGACGCGAAAGAACGTCGCGATCCTGTCGAAGTATTTCGGCGTCGGGCAGGGCACGTTTTCGCTTTCGCTCGACGACTAATACCAGGAGGGAAGCATGTCGGACCAGCACTCGAATTCCGGTGTCACGCTCCTCGGGTGTCTTGCGCTCACCCTCTTCATCCTGGTTTCGCCAATACTGGTCTTGTTGGCCGTGCTGTCGTTTTGGGCCGCCTTTGCCCTTTAGCCTGTGCAGAGAGAGCCTCTCGAATTTCCGATTCGGTACGGATGAAGTCTTAGGTCCGCTCCGGAAAATCGTCAGTGCTACTCCGCTCCTCCCGCTGAGTTCTGTGGTGGTTCGATGAGTTGTTTGAGGCCGCGTTGCATCGGAATACAATGCCGGAATGAGCAGTGAACCGAAGCCAAGATTCCCCTTGAACGCGCCGGGCGACTTTTACGTCGAGGATGGCCACTGTATTGCCTGCATGGCCCCCGAGTATGAAGCGCGCGGACTCATGTCCCACCATGATGCCGCAGATGGTGGGTATCACTGCTATTTCAAGCGCCAGCCTGAGACAACAGAGGAGCTAGATCGCGCCATTCGTGCGGTAGAAGTTGGCTGCTGTGGTGCCGTTCGCTACGGCGGCCATGACCCGCGCATCATCGAGCGACTCAGCAGGGGCAAATGGCCCAGCGATAAATGTGATCATCCGCAGTTCCCGGAATAGTCTCCGCTCGAGCCGGGTAGCAGACGATTTTGCGCGAGGGCTCGCATTAAAGTGATTAGCGGGGATTAGTGTCGATTAGTGTTCTTTCGCAACTGGTGGCCCTGGCGGCCGCAGCAAAGAACACTAATTTGCACGAATCAAAAAAAGCTTGATTAACGACCACGACGGCACCAACGGCACAACGAGCTGTTTTGGTTGAAAAACACCACAGTCACCATGATCGCTACAGTCCTATTCGCGCTATTTGGATTCGGGCTAGCCGAGCTGTTGTCCCTGATTCTGATCGCAGGCACCGTAACGTATTTTGTCAGGCAGTGGACGTCTGAAAAGAATCGTGTCGGTGGTGAGACCACGCGTAGCGACGTCGGCCTACTCGATGCAATTACGCCGCAGAGAATCCGCTGGGCGCTAGAAATCATTGCATTCTTGATGGCCCTCAACTTGTTTCGTGGAATCTACCGGAATTTTGCCAAGGGACAGATCTCTTATCCGACATTCGCGGTGCTCTTGTCAGCGCTAATCATCCTGATGGCTGGGAGAGGTTGGTACCTTTGGCGGCGACGAAAACAGGGACCGCGAGAAAGCTAGTACAAGTGGCGACACGGACGAATTTCCGACTCGGGGCCGATGGGGTCGCATGTCGGCTCCGGAAAAACGTCCGTGCCACCCGGCTATGCCCTGGCTATGCCCCTGCTGGGCTGTTGCCGCCTCATTGACCCCGGCCCCGGCCCTCTGTTAGTTTGGGCGGCTTATCAATATTGGCTGGCTTTCTGGCTGGGGTGGCAGGCGCCCGGCGACGAGGTACGAACATGGCTCACGAAGTTACGCTGATTACGGGGGACGGGACCGGTCCGGAGTTGGCCGCGGCGACCCGCCGCACGATCGACGCCACCGGCGTCAAAATCAATTGGGACGTCCAAGAGGCGGGCGTCGATGTCATGGAGCGGCTCGGCACGCCGCTGCCCGACAGCGTCATGGAGAGCGTCCAGCGGACCAAGTGCGCCTTGAAGGCCCCCATCACCACGCCGGTCGGCACGGGCTTCCGCAGCATCAACGTCCACCTGCGCCACGCCTTGGGACTCTATGCCTGCGTCCGCCCCTGCAAGATTTATCAGGGGGTGCGGACCTACTACGCCGACGTGCCACTCGACTTGGTGATCGTCCGCGAGAACACCGAGGACCTGTACGCGGGCGTCGAGTTCGAACGTGGCAAGCCCGCCACCGGCGACGCCATCGAGTTCATCAACCAGCATTGCGAAAAGAAGATCAAGACCGGCGCCGGCGAGACCGGCATCTCGATCAAGTCGATCAGCGTCTCGGCCACCGAGCGGATCGTGAAGTACGCCTTCGATTACGCCCGGGCCAACCAGCGCAAGAAAGTCACCGCGGTCCACAAGGCGAACATCCTCAAGTTCAGCGATGGCCTGTTTCTCGAAGTTGCCCGTAACGTGGCCAAGGGGTATTCGGACATCGAGTTCGAGGATCGCATCGTCGACAACATGTGCATGCAGTTGGTGCAGAAGCCCGAGCTGTACGACGTGCTCGTGCTGCCGAACTTGTACGGCGATGTGCTGAGCGACCTGGCGGCCGGTCTGGTGGGGGGCTTGGGCGTGGCGCCGGGAGCGAACATCGGTCCCGACGGCGCGGTCTTCGAGGCCACGCACGGCAGTGCCCCGAAGTACAAGGGTCAGGACAAGGTCAACCCGACCGCGCTGATTCTCTCGGGCGTGCTCATGCTGCGTCACTTGGGCGAAACGAGCGCGGCCGATCGACTGGAAAAGGCGGTCGCCACGGTCATCGCCGAAGGCAAGGACGTCACCTACGACCTGAAGGCCGACCGCAACGATCCGACCGCCGTCGGCACGCGCCGCATGGCCGAGGCGATCTGCGAAAAGGTCGCCCAGGGTTAGTGAGATCCCGGGGCTCGCGCTCCGGGCTATTCACTTGCGCCACTTTGTGGCTACGGATGGCTACCTCGCATGAACGCCTCCGACTTCTATGAGTTGGCGAGCGGGCGGCGTCGCGGCGTCGGTGCATCTCTCACGCGGGCGGCCCTGCGCGTGGCCGAAACACCCTACGCCCTGGCCATGTCGTGGCGCAATCGACGCTACGACCGCGGTCGTGCCGAGATGCACCGCCTCAGCGTGCCGGTGGTTTCCGTGGGCAATATCACCATGGGAGGCACCGGCAAGACGCCGATGGTGGCCTGGCTCGCGCGCTGGTATCGCCGCGACTTTATCCGCGTGGCACTGGTGAGCCGAGGCTATGGAGCGACGATCTCGCGCAACGACGAGGCGCTCGAGCTCGAGCAGCTTCTGCCCGACGTACCCCACGTGCAAAACGCCGACCGCGTGGCCGCCTCGCGCATGGCCATCGAAGAGTTCGAGACACAGTTGATCCTGCTCGACGATGGTTTTCAGCATCGCCGGCTGGCACGCGATCTCGACATCGTGTTGCTCGACGCGCTCGAGCCGTTCGGCTTTCGCCACGTCTTTCCGCGCGGCATACTGCGCGAGCCGCTGTCCGGCCTGCGCCGCGCGGGCGTGCTGGCCCTGTCGCGGGCCGATCTCGTCGACGCTGAACGCCGGCGCGCGATCAAGGCCGAAGCTCGCCGGCACGCGCCCGATGCGCTGTGGATCGAATGCCGGCACGCGCCCGGGGGATTTCGCTCGGCCGTGGGACGCGAGGCGTCGCTCGACAGCCTGCGCGGCAAACGGGTAGGCGCGTTTTGCGGGCTGGGGAATCCTGCCGGCTTCCGCCGCACGCTGGAGCTGGCGGGCATGGAAATCGCCGCCTGGCGCGAGTTTCCCGATCACCATAACTACACGCGCGACGATGTCGAGTCGTTGCGCCGTTGGACGGCGAGCGAACAGATCGAGGCGGTGCTGTGTACGCACAAGGATCTGGTCAAGATCGAGCTCGATCAACTCGGCGCGGCGCCGCTGTGGGCGCTCTCGATCGGGCTCGAAATCACCGAGGGGCTGCCGGAGCTCGAGACGCGCCTGGCGAAGCTGCGGCCGGCGCCGGAAGACGATTGACCACCTCGCGCCACAGCGTGGGAATCGTCTGCTTGTGATCGCCCGAGAAGTAGTAGCTGCGTCCCCCATCGGCTACCGTGCGGACGAGGATCGTCTTCCAGGGGCGATAGTAATACTGCGGATGGTCTTTGGTCGGGGGCCCTGCGCGGTAATTGTCGGGCAGTTCGACCAGGTCGAACACGGCGGTCACGAAATGGCGAATCTGCTCGTTGCGCTGCCGCGCCACGTTGCGCGCCATCGAGAGGGCCTTGAGGTAGACCTCCGGTCCGGTGACGGCCGAGCCGATGTTCAGGAACACGCCCCCTTCGAGATCCAGCACCGCCCGGGCGAAGATCAAGAAATCGGTGTACGAGGTGGCCCCCAGGGCCGAGCCGCTGCAATTGTGGTGGGCGTGAATGATGTCGCTGCCGACGCCGACGTGCGAGGTGATCGGCACGCCGGCCCGCCAGCCGGCGGCCGCGATGCTCAATTCGCGATTGGGAAACTGTTCTTCCTCGATGGTGCGGCCCACGGCCTCGCCGAGCCCTTCGCCACGCGAGGCTCCTTGGGCGATGATCTCGTTGAGCCGCCCCGTCTCGCGCCACAAGCCGAACTGGCCTTGTTGGATCCAGCGTGCGACGTCCTCGCTGGTGCCCCCGGCCAGGGCCAACTCGTAGTCGTGGATGATGCCCGCCCCATTCGTGGCCAGCAGGGTAATCATGCCCCGCTCGATGAGGTCGACCAGATAGCGCGAGAGCCCCAGCTTGATGGGATGCCCGCCAATCATGACGATCACTGGGCGCCCCGCCTGCCGCGCGGCGACGATGGCTTCCACGATGTCGATCAGCTCGGGGTGGGGATAGGGCTCGAACGGTGCCTCGAGCCGCAGGCAGCCGTCGAGCGTGAGATCGCTGCCACGCTCCTGGAGGGCATCGAGCGCGATCTGGGATCGATCGAAAAGGGGGTAGCGGCTCACGCGCGAATACTCAGGCTGGAACGAGCGGCACCGTCGACGAAAACGGCGGCTATTCTAGCCTGATCGTGGGGAGCGTGTCTTGAGCGATTACCCCGGCCGGGGGTTCGAGCCCGCGCGCTAGCGCAGGGCCCACATCGGAACGCGGCCTTCGTTCACGGCGGCGTCGAGCACGTCGACTTCCTCGCGGGTGCAGCGCTCGGGAGCGGCCAGCGCCTCGAGCAGCGATTCGATGCTGCCGGTCGGCTCGGGCACCATCACCAGTACCCTGGTGCCATTCGGCAGATCGACATCATCGGGAAGTTGCACGGTGCTGCCCCGTACGATTCCCTGATACGCGTACATGACAGTTCTCCAAACAAGCGCCCTACCGCCCGCTGCTGCGCGCCAAGGGCAGCAAGTCGGGAAAGACCGCTTCGAGCTGGTGCAGCTCGAGGATCTCTCGCAGGCGGTCTTCGCGCTCCTCCATGTCGACCTGCTTCGTCTCGAAGATGGTCAACAGCAGCGAGATCGCCTCGCGGATCTGTGCGGTGCTGGGGGGCGCATCGCCCAGTTCTTCCATCATACGCCGGATCCGCCGGGCTGGTTCTATTACACCTTTGTTATATTCGGCGTCGTCGAAGTTCTTGTTCGGCGTGCAGGCCACGGCCTTCATCACCGATCCTAGAACGCTTGGTACGTAGTCGGCCACGTTATTTTCTCCGCGAATGCGGGCCCGATCGGCCCCGATGGGCTCCCTTTTGGCAGGTGCCATAATTATAGTCCACGCAGGGGGAAAGGTCGCCTGCCAGCACGTCTGGGAATGTCCTTCGCCGGCCGGCCAGGTGTCGGCCTACATGATCTTTTCGACTCGTACCGGCCGATCCGGCAGCAACGAACCCTGGTCGAAGCACTGGGCCGACATGAGCAGCCCGCCTTCGGTCTCCGCCGCCGGCCCCAGCCGGGCGTGAGCGGAACGCAGGCCCCCCAGCCACCAGCGTGGATCGCTGACGAAGACGAGATCGCCCGGCTCGGCCTGCAATTGCTCCATCGCGGCGGCCGGCAGCCGCACCTGGGCCTCCTGCCCCTCGACCACGCGCAGGGGGAACACCGCCGAGCGTCCCACGCCCCGCGTACTGGGCTGGCCCCCCTTGAAGCGTGCCCGCGCCGTGTCGAGCGTGTTGATGTCGAGTCCCTCGCGATCCTGCGTGTCGCGCGGCCCCACCCGCCAGTCGATCCAGGAGATCACCGCCGCGATGACGCCGCAGACGACCAGGCCATAGAGCGCCCGCATGTAGGGGTAGTCGCCATAGCGGTCGGGCTCGGTGCCGTGGGCGAAGGGGGCCACCAGTTGCGGCCAGACGAGCGAAACGAGCATCGCCGCCGAGCCCACCACCAGTGTCCAAAAAGCTGAACGCGCGGAGAACCGCCGCCAGGTGATGCCCAGGCAGACGACCACGACCAACGGGGGCGAGATCAACGAGGTGAAAAGAGACAGCGCCTGGTAGATCGTCTCGGAACGCATGAAGACCGGGATCAGTCCCACACCCGAGGCCGTCACCACGATCGAGGTGAACCGAGCCGCGCGCAGGTAGTATGCGTCGTCGCGACCGGGCCGCCACGGCTTGAAGACATCGTTGATGCAGATCGACGTGGCCGCCGTGATCAGCGTATCGAGCGTGCTCAACAGGGCGGCGATCACCGCCGCAATTACCAGGCCGAAGACGCCAGGCTGGCAGACCGTGCGAGCCACGATGGCGAAGATGTTTCGCGCCGTGCTTTCGTACTTGGCCACCTCGGCTGGGTCGCTCGACGTCTCCCAAGCGGCAACGTGCTCGAGCGGAGGAATCTCGTGCGTGGCCATCGCCCGGCCCACCCAACCTGCGCCGGTAACCGCCACGGCTGCAATGGGCATTAACACCATCACCGTGAAGAGCATGGCGCGGCGCCCCTCGCGCACCGAGCGGGCCGAGAGAAACCGCATCAGCACGCCTTGGTTGATCATGTAGAAGGCAAACGTGCCGACGATGGCATCGCCCCAGAAATCTCCCACGGCGTTGTAGCCGGTGGGTTGGTTGAACTGCGCGAAGGGGAGGCGATGTTCGAGCGGCAGGCCATCCCAGAGCTTTTCGAACCCGCCGATGTAGTGTACGCCCAGGAATAACACCAAGACGCCTGCCGCCAGCAGCCAGAACCCCTGCAGCAGGTCGACCATCATGGCCGAGGTCTGCCCGCCGGCGTGGATGTAGACCGCCACGACGACCGCCGTCACGGCGGCCGAGAGGAGAATGTTCCAACCGAACATGTCCTCGAGCAAGGTGCCGATCGACAGCAAATTGATGCCGATGTAGGCCTCGAGATAGATGAGCAGCAGGATCAGCACGGCGGTGCGCGTGCGCCGGTCGAAACGGCGTTCGAAATACTCGGGAACCGACTGTACCCGGCTGTAGTAGATGATCGGCAGCCAGCCCGCCAGGAAGAGCGGCAGGACGAACCACTCGTTCATGTAGGGGTAGAGCAGGCACAGGCCATAGCGAAAGCCCGATTCGGAGTAGATCACAAAGCTGTACGCACCAACGAGGGTCGCCACGCAAGAGACCGCCACCAGCCACCAACTGAATCGCTGACCGGCGAGAAAGAAATCGTGTGTGGTCTTGGTAAACCGCCCGACGAGAAAGCCGATCGCCACGACCGCCACAAAGTAGGTTAAGAGGACAATAAGGTCGAGCGGGTGGAGCGTGGCGTGAGCGTTCATGCGTGGATGCTGTCGGTGATTCTGCTCGAAGCGGTGAGATCGATGGGCAATTTGCCCCCTCGCTTCTGTCGCACGTGCGGACTGGCGAGGGGCAGTGTCTTACGTGCTGACCAGCGAGATCCACAGGGCGTGGCCGGCGATGAAAAGGGCCAGCCCGCCGACCATGGCCACGAGCAGTCGGCGATCTTCCCGTTCGGCCGGCCGCAAGGCGCCCGCGGCGATCAGCACGATCAGGCTCAGCACGAAGACCGCGCCGCCGACGCCGTAGTGGTAGAAGAAGGGGAGCCAGATATCCATACGTGTTCCCTTGCGGTGTCGGGCGCTCGTCGTCCGGAGATCAGGCGGGCACCTTGCTCGCCTGGCGATACGAATCGTCGAGCATTTGCTGCACGCGGCGTTCGAGCTGGTGGACCAGCGCCCGGGCCGAATCGCGCTTGCCCGGCTCGCGGACGAGGATCGGTTCGCCGAAGCGGATCTCGGCGCGGCGGCGCCCCCGGATGCTCGCCGAGGCGGCCCCCAGAAAATCTTCCTCGAACTTGTCGATCGTCTCCGCCATGCGTTCGATGGTCGGACGCTCGGCGACATAATCGCCGGGATAGCTGAACAACTGCACGACGAAGAACAGGTCGTCGAGCTCGCGGGCGACTTCGAGATCGACGGGGTCGTCCGACGAGAGTCTTCGTCGCCGTTCGATCGCCAGTCGGCGGAGCGTCTTGACCCGCTCGGGAATCGTCTCGTCTTCGACCCGCACCTCGTAATGTGCTTCGATCCGGCGGAGGATTTCCTTGGCCAGTTGGTCGATGCGCTCGGACAGCGTCCCGGTCGCATTGCGTCCGAGATACTCGAGCTCTTTCAATTCGAGGATGCCTTCGGCGAAGCGGTAGATGCGCTGCTCGAGCGAGAGATCCGTCCGGGGCCTCCAATAGAGACGCTGTTCGAGCTGATCCATCACGCGTTTAAGCTCGGGGGTCGGGTCTTGCGTGTATTCGTAGCGCAACGAAGTGGGAAAGCACGCCACGGGACGTCCGCTCCGTTTGACGGCCGAAAGTGCCAGCGCGCCCACGCCATCGCGAAACGGCGTGACGCGCTCGTTCAGGTGATAGACGTCTCCCTCGGGAAAGATCACCATCGGGTTCGACGTGTCACTGAGCACCTGCAGCGTCTGGCGCATGGCGGCCATGTCGTTGCCTTCGCGGTCGACGCTGAAGCAGCCGTGCTGGCGATAGATCAGCCGTTCGAGCGGTTTGGCCATCTCGAACACCTGCCAGGCCGTCATCACATAACAGGGCTGGCGCAGGCGGATGAGCGCCTCCCAGAGCAGATAGCAATCGCCGTGGCCGGGATGATTCGGCGTGATGAGGATGCCATGTCCGGCGTCGATCGCCTGGCGGACATGATCGAGCCCCTGCACGTCGATCTCGGTGATGCGGTAATCGTGGATCTGCTGGCGCCGGCGCAACGGTCGCC
This sequence comes from Pirellulales bacterium, assembly GCA_019636335.1. NCBI lineage: Bacteria > Pseudomonadati > Planctomycetota > Planctomycetia > Pirellulales > Pirellulales bacterium. The sequence continues at coordinate 27,238 of JAHBXR010000023.1, read as the reverse complement.
ACACGCTCATCCAGAAGCGGCTCGGCTTCGGCGACCACCATCGGGGCGGCTTGGCAAAGGGCTGGCGATTCATGGCGTGAAGTTGCTGCGAAGGTCGTTCTCGGGCGCGCACGTCGAGCGGCGCCCCATGCTCTGGTACCAGTAGTCCGTTGCCGTGGCGAACCGGCAGGTCACACGGTCATGGCGATTGCACGGCAGGATGAAAGGCTCGATGCGCGGGCCTCGTATCACGCGCGGCCGACAAGAAAAAACTATCGCTGCGAGCAAGCCTTTGCAAGCTATCGCCTTACGGCGCGGGCGCCGATCGTCGAGCCAGACGTGCCGGCGTTGGCGTGCCAGCACGCGGCAAGGTAGACTCGCATCGTAGTGGCCCACTTCTCTTCCCGTGACGAAACAGCCGGCGCCGTCGGCCTGCGCGGACCATCCATGAGCGATTCCAGTCTTCTCGACGTCGGCGGAATGCTCGAACGTGCCCGCGGCGGCGTGCAGTTGGATCGCGATCGCCTGTTTGCCGCCTCGCGGTCGTACCTGGGACTGATCGCCCGGACTCAGATCGAGACTCACTTGCAGGCCAAGGTCGACGCGTCGGATTTGGTGCAGCAGACGCTCCTGGAGGCGCATCGCGACTTCGAACGCTTCCACGGGGCCACTGAAGGAGAGTGGTTGGCCTGGCTGCGGCGGATCCTGGCACACAATACCGCCGATTTCGTACGCCGCTATCGAGGCACCGCCAAGCGTGCCACGCAGCGCGAGGTGGCCGTGCCGGCGAAGCGCGCCGATCAGTCGACTTTCTTCGCCTTCGGCGAGCCGGCCGATTCGATCGAAACGCCCAGTCAGCAGATCGCCCGCCGCGACGATCAACTGGCGATCTCCGCGGCGCTCGAGACCCTCTCGCCCGATCATCGCGAGGTGATCGTGTTGCGCAATCTCGAACGACTCAGCTTCGAGGAAGTTGCCGAGCGCATGGGCCGCACGCGACCTGCCGTGCAGATGCTGTGGATGCGGGCCATCAAGAAGCTGCAAGAGAAGATGGCCTGACACGAGCAGCCCCCCATGATGGCACGAGCCGATGACGCGCACGATCTGCCCCCCGAGGATCTGGCCGAGTTCGCCGAACTCGATCGATACGTCGAGCAATTGCATCAGGGGAATGCGCCCTCGCGCGAGGCGTTGTTGGCGGCGCATCCCGAATGGATTTCGGCGCTCGATTGTCTCGCAGCGCTGGCCAGGCTCGCGCCGGACAACGGGGGGGCGGCACCCGGCAAAAGCGATCTGGCTCCCACGACGCCCCTGCCCGGCGCGACCTTGCTGCCCACCGACGAGCAGGGGGGGCCCGCGCTACCGTGCTCGTTTGGCGATTACGAACTGCTGGAGGTTCTCGGTCGCGGCGGGATGGGCATTGTCTTCAAGGCGCGGCAGCGCAGTCTCGAGCGGCTTGTCGCCGTGAAGATGATCCTGGCCAGCCATTTGGCCGGCGCCGAGCAACTGCGGCGTTTTCAGACCGAGGCTCGCGCCGCGGCCACCCTGCGACACACGAACATCGTCGACATCTACGACGCTGGCACGCAGGGGGGGCAGCACTACTTCGCGATGCAATACGTTGCGGGGCCCAGCCTGGCCGCGATCGCCGGACCGCACGATCTGTCGCTCGACGATGCCGTGCGGCTGGTCATCAAGATCGCGCGCGCGGTCGAGCATCTGCACCGGCAAGGCATCGTGCATCGCGATCTCAAGCCCTCGAATATCCTGCTCGATGGCGAAGGGGAGCCCCTCGTCGGCGACTTCGGCCTGGTCAAGATGTTCCACAGCGAGGAGCAACTGACGCAGACGGGGGTCATCGCCGGTACGCCAAGTTACATGTCCCCCGAGCAGGCCGCCGGCCGTTCGATCGATACAGACGCACGCAGCGATATCTACAGCCTGGGGGTGATCCTGTACGAGTTGCTCTGCGGCCGTCCACCGTTTCGCGAACCGACGCCGCTCGACACGCTGGTGCAGGTCATCGAACGCGAGCCGCCGCCGCCCCGGCTTTGGAATCAGGCTATTCCGCGTGCGCTCGAGTCGATCGTGTTGAAGTGCCTGGAGAAGTCGCGCGAGAAGCGCTACCAGACGGCCGCCGCGCTGGCCGACGATCTCGAACGCTGGCTAAAGGGCGAAGCGGTCGAGGCTCGACCACCCGGAGTCGCTGCCAAGGTCTGGCGTTGGGCCCAGCGATCGCCGGCCCTCGCCTCGCGCGTGGGGGTGCTGGCCGTCTTCGGCCTGGTCGAGGCGGTGAACTATTACGGCTTTGCCACGGTGCCCGCCGGTTTTCATTACCGCGTGACGGCGATCATGGCCATCTGGCTGATGGCCTCGCTGGTATTGAATCGCCTGATGCGCGTCGAGCGCTGGACGACGCCGGTGATCTTTGCCTGGGGGGCGCTCGATATTCTGTTACTGTCGCTCGTGCTGCGGACGGCCGACGGTTATGCCAGCCCGCTGATCGTGGGGTATCCCCTGATCATTGTCGGATCGGGGCTGTGGTTTCGCGTGCGGCTGGTGTGGTTCGTCACCGTCATGTCGCTCCTTTCCTACGCGGTGCTGGTGGCCGATTTCTACCTGGTGCAGGTCGATTTGCAGCAGAATTTCGACCGGGCCTACGATCGCCCTGTCTTCTTCGGGGTCATGCTCTTCGTGCTGGGGGCGGTCGTGGCCTATCAGATACGACGGGTCAGGGCCCTGAGCCGCTATTACGAGACGCGGCGCATCCTCTGACCGCGGGGCCGATGTTAAGACCGGCGTTGCCGATTTGTGGCGGCCCCGGGAGCCGACTGGTAGACTGGCACTCACCCATCCCCCGCCGGTTCGGCGGACCTCGCATCTGATTCAGATTCGCCTCGAGAGTCGTCGCTCATGAAACGGGATCGACAGCGTCCCTGGCTCGATAGTGCGTCGCGTTCGTGGACCCTCGCGCGTGCGATGTTTCGTGCGCCGGGGCAGGGCAGCTATGCGACGGGAGCCAACTCGCTCGGCGGTCTGCCCCAGGAGCCCCCCGTCACGCTCGGCAAGACGCGGCGCAAGGAATCGTTGCTGATCGATTTCTATCGCTTGCTGCTGTTCGTGGTCATCCTGGGTTACTACAGCACGTTGGTCGTGGCGACCATCAAGCTCATTCAGTGGGCCGTGGCGCTGGTCGACGAACGCGTGCTGTCGGGGCCGATCGGCATGGCCATCTATGCCATCTACCTGGCGCTGGCGATGCCGCTGTGCGTGCAGATGGTGTGGCTGCTGGTCAAGGGGATGGTCGGGCTGGTGACGACGTTGCACGACGAGTCGAGCGACGTGGTCGATGGTCTGCTGCTGGATCGGGACGAGCATCCCGAACTGTACGATAAGGTGGCCGAGGTCGCGCGGCGCGTCGATGCCCCCGCCCCCGATGAGATTCGTATTGCCTGCGGGGGCGATTGCTATGTCACCGAGCGGCGGCGCTTTTCGATTGCCACCGATCGTAAGCTGGTGCTGGTCCTGGGGCTGCCCCACTTGTGCGTGCTGACGGTCACCGAATTGAAGGTGATCCTGGCACACGAGCTGGCGCACTTCCGCCGGGGCGATACGAGCCTGGGCGTGTTCGTTTACCGGTTCCTCGAGTCGCTCCGCCTGACGATCGACAAGCTCGCGCGCAGCCCGCTCTGCTGGATCAATCCGCTCTACTATTTCTGTCGGTTGTACTTCCACGTCTTCATGCGGCTCTCGGCGCCGATTCGCCGTCAGCAGGAGCTGCGTGCCGATTGCTTCAGCGCGGCGGCCTACGGCGGAGAGCTGGCGGCGCGCACGCTGATCAAGGAGTGGCTCGTCGCGCACCGGTTCGACGCGTTCGCCGCCTCGTACGACGAAGAGGCTTCGCGCCACGGCAACGGTCGCCCGCAAAACGTGTTTCGCTGGTTCGCCCGTAGTTGGCGCGAGCTGAGCACGGAGGGGCAGGCCTATCTCGAGGGGCGGCTGATCGAGGAGGAAACGGCGTCGTTCTGGGATTCTTATCCTGCGATGCACGTGCGGCTGGCCACGATGCGTGGCTTCGAGGAAAACCTGATGGGACGCGAGCCGGGGCCCGCCCGCGAGTTGCTCCGCGACTTCGCCGAGATCGAACAACGTTTGCACGAAGAGCTGTTCGGCGCCTTTCGCACGCCGTCGCGGTCGAGCTTCTCGTCACGCCAAGAGCGGCGCGGCAACCTCATTCGCGAGCTCGCCGTGCGTCCGCCGTTTGGCTATCGCAACGGGCGCCGCTGGGGCAGCCGGCCGTTGCGGCAGGGCGAATGGCCGCGCTATTCGGCAGCCAATCGTTGGATTTAAATCGTCTTTCGCTGGCAGGCCCTTTTCCAACGGGCATCCTGACAGCTTGTTTGTCGACACCGTACGGACGAATTGCATGACCATGGGACGTTTCGAGGCTGCCGTCGTTCGTTGGCCGGAGTTTTGGGAACCGCGCCACGATGCCGACACGCCGAGCGAGATCGAAGTCATCGAACGTGTGGACACGGGCACGTCGCTCACCTCGGTCACACGCTGGGTTCGCCAGTTCAACCGCTCGGCGCTGGCAAGTCCCGAACGCCGCAAGTGGGCCGTGATTCTCACTTCGGTCGAGAACCAGTTGCCCCCCCGCGAGCCCCCGGCGCGTTCGAATCGCGAAGAGATCGAGCGTCTGAATCGGCCGGGACCCAGTGACGGGCGCTACGGCCTGGCTTGATCCGGAGCGCCGCCGATCGCGCAGTATTCGTACTCGCGCTTCCCATCAACGAAGCCGCCGCGCTCCCGTCGTCTTGGATTGGCCCGAGCGAGTTCCAGAGGGCAGGGACGCAGAGCGGCCTTCTAGAGAGTTCGTCGGACATTTCCTGCGAAAGGAGACGCGGCGACTGGGGGGGGCTACCTCATCCGACAGCGATCGCGTTGTGTGCGTGTGACGGCGCGTCGATGCTCAGGGGGGAGCAACCGATCCCGCGGTGCGTCGCGGCGTCGATCGCAGGCATCTTCGCGTCGGGGCACGGCGCGACTCGCATTCAACGTTCTCCCAAAGCGGTGGTGCAGATGACGATGCACGAGTTGCCCTGGCTGGCCAGCGGGCCGAACTTGCCGACCTGCTGCGTCGGATCTCCCTGGTCGATGGCGTCGACGAACTGGCTTCCTGCGGTCGAGGCGCCCGATTCGGAGAAGGTGCCGCCGATGCTGAAGCTCTGGTTCATCGTGCCGACCGCGGCCGAGACATCGGCCAGTTCGGTCAGGATCGCCGTTCGCGTCGCATCGAGGCCGGCCACCAGGCCGACGACGAGCAGCGTGCTGACCAGCAGCAGCTCCGAGGAGAGAATGGCGCCATCCTCGTCGTGCCACAATCGAACGCAGGGGATCGCAAGTTGACGGATCAGTTCGAATCGTTCGTGCGTGAAGGCGAGTAGTCGCATGGTGGAGTCCTGAAAGGCGTGGTGGTGGTTCCTGGTGTTGAAGAGCGTCGCGGCCTCCTTGCCGCGACGAGGTGACGCCGCGACCCTTCGCTTCGCGGCGGAAGAACGACCGCCGTTTCAGAAGTGGCGGCCGGAGTGGATAGAATCAAAGGGCCCGCCCGCGGCACGAGCGAGGCGATCCAATGCGTGACGAAGCTCGCCGGCACGGGCTTACCGGTGTAGATGCTCGCGCCGCAGCAACGCGCCCGCCGTTCGTCGTCGGCCGAGTAGCCCTCGGACACCAGGCACACGATCGAACCAATACGCGGTGGGCGATGCAGCATCTCGCACAATTCAAAGCCCGACAGATCAGGCAGGTCGACATTGACCATCCACAGCCGTTCGTCGTCGGTCTCGCGGCGCAAGGCTTCGCCCGCCCGGGCAAAGAATCGCACCACGAGTGCCGTTGCCTGGGCAAGGCGGATGAGATCGTCGTAGTCGGTCGAACGCGGGTCGACGATGCAGAGCGATAAACCGCGAGGGAATGTGGCAGACATGGGGCACTTCCCCGATACCGCACGGAAACTTGACCGTGCGTCGTGCTCGTTGCCAGGGACTCGTTTCGACGAGTCTCACTCGGCCGGCAACGGACGACCCTTAAGGCAAGCAGTGCGCCAGAGAGTGACGCGCGCCTCGAGATGGCGTCGTAAGTGACGCGTACGACGAGAATAGAATTTTTTCTTCGTACGGGACGTGAGGGGCCGTGTCGGCTCGGCCGACTTGCCGCCTACACCGCTTTGGTAGAGCGCGCGACCGAAAAGGCTCTACCAAAATGGAGTAGCGCGGCCGCGCACGTTCACCGCCGATGAAAGGGGGGACACGAACGGCGCTTTAGCCGCGGCCCCAGCCGCGCGACGGCGGAAGCCCCCGTTGCTGACGGCGTTGATCCGCCAGTCGCCGATACTCGGCACGCATGGCGCGAGATTGGGGTGTCGTGCTATCGAGGCGTTTCTTGCGCCATTCGTTGCGGCGTTGCGGATCGCGATAGCTGCTCCGCCCCCCCTCGCCGCCACGTCCCCGATCCCCACCACCACCACCCCCGGGGCCGCCCCCGCCCGGTGCGGCGCTGCCCGAACCTCCGCCACGGCGCTCGCCATCGCCACGACTGCCATTGCCGCGATTTCCGTTCTGGCTCTGGCCCTCCTGCCCACGAGAGGCACGCTCCTTTTCACGTTCCGCGCGGCGTTTTTCCCATTCCTTGGCGCGTTGTTCCTCGCGGTCGATTTGTTTGTCGATCTCCGCGACGCGCTGCTCCGGAGGAAGGGCGAAGAAATCTTTCAATCGATTGTCCATCATCTGCTCGAACCGCTGCCGCCCTTCCTCGCGCAGTTGATCGCGCGCGGCCTCGGGCAGGGCATCGTACTGTTCGCGCAGGGCATTGAACTTTTCTCGTCGCTCTTCCTCGGGCAGATTGCGCATCTCTTCACTGAAGAGCTGTTCGCGCGCCTGGCGCACGGCGGCCACCTGGCGGGCAGCCCACAGGTACTTCGCACCCCAGACGGTCGACCCACCCACGACGAGCAGGCCGGTGACCACCCCGACCCATTTCCATCGTCCAGAACTTGAAGTGGACTTGCTCGGACGCTTCTTCGCAAATTCGTAGCGCGTAGCCATCGATCGATCTTTCCAGGGCTCTAGAACGGTTGAGCATGCCCGTCGAGGTAAACGAAATTCCTCGACCCTTTCGTTCCAGGCATCGCATGGAACTCTTCATAGTCGTAGCTCAGCCAGACATCGGACGAGGAATAGGCTTCTTCGCCGCGGCTGTTTACCAGCAACTGCCGACGCGTTTTTCCCTCGAGTCGCGACGAGGGGTACTCGTAGCTGATGCCTTCCTTCTCGAAGTAGTTCTTGCCCTCATTGCTGTCGTCGTCGGTGGGGGCGGCATCGCTCGGGCAGGCGAAGATTGCCTGACTGCTCTCGATGTAGGGGGCCAGCACCGTCACCAGACTCGGGCGGTCGGGCGTTAAGGTGGGCAGCATGGCCGCATACGGAAAGACCCCCCGTTGGCCGTGCGAATCGACATAGTTCTGCATGGCCAGGCCAATCTGCTGCAAGCGAGAAAGGCATGTGGCGCGCCGGCCAGCCTCGCGCGCGTACATAACGGCCGGCAGGAGCAAGCCAATCAGGATGCCAATAATCGAGATGGTGACTAGCAATTCGACCAGCGTAAAAGCACGTGGCGAGCGGGGCCGGCCCGCGATTCGAGCAAGGTTTGTGGCAAGCATTGTCGTTGTAACCTACTGCCAGATTAATGCTTGTGTTGATTGTGCCCGGCCGAGGTTCCGCGGCTTGTCGACGAGGCACTCAGATAGTAACCCCGCTCGACCGGTAAGGTTTCACGAACCGACGTAGAGACCGGACAGGATATCGCCCGGCCGGGCATCACCCACGCTTGTTAGCCGACGAACTTTTTGGCGGCAATCCCGATTTTATGCCAGAGTTGTCTTACAGGGGGTTACTCGGGCACTGCTAGCGGGCGAAACCAATGTCGCCCATTTGGTGGGTTGTCGAAGTGGGGAGCAAATTGAGAATGGAGTTACCCACCTGCTCGGCACGGAGTTCATGTGTCGGGCTTCGAGGATCCACCAGTTTCGTCGACAAGATTTGGCGTTGGCGTGGAATCCGCCGCCAAAATCCGCCCCCTGCCGGAATTCTCTTGGTTGAGTTGTTTTCATTGTAGCGCGGTGGGCAGCTGCGCGATGTCCGGTATTGGCCCCCAGCCAACCGGCACCAAAAACCAGGCCCACTCATGTCCTCCGATCATCCGTTCGGCCGACCGACCGAACTCGCCGCACTCTACGTGACCGGGGCGATGACCCCCGAGGAACGCCGCCGATTCGATCAGCATCTGACCGAGGGTTGCGCGGCTTGTGCGGCGGCCTTAGGTCGGCTCGATTCCGTGGCCAAGGCCTTCTGTCCTCCCCCGGCGCCCGTCGAGGCCTCCTCGGCGGATCCGCAAGGAGCCGCCGAAGTGCCGGTCGCACAGGCCTCCCAGACGGCGATCCAGATCGTGCGGGCCAGCGAGGCGGTGTGGCATGACACCCCGTACGATGGGGTCACCATGCAGGTACTGCACGTCGATCATTCCCGCGGGCAGTACACGGCCCTGATTCGCATGCTGCCCGGGAGTGTCTGCTCCGAGCTGCGGCAGGAAGACCGATCGCAGTGCTACATCATCGCGGGGGAGATGTTTATCGATATTCATCACCTCCGCGCCGGCGATTTTATCTATACGGGAACGGGCTCGTTGCATCATGCCCGCGCGGGAGAGGGCGGCTGCGTGGCCTGCCTTGTCGAGCCCCTCCACCGGAATCCTAGGTGGTAGGCGCCGGTGGAACGATGTCGTCGGCCAGTTCCCCCGTGCGCTCGGCGATTTCGCGCAGGCTGACTTCGATGCCCTTGCAGAGCGTGTCGAGCGGCAGGTCGTCTTCGTCGGTGCCGAAGGGTTCCTCGACCGTCTCGGCAATCAACTCGACGCCGATCAAAAATAGCCCACCAGCGCCACGAGGGGCACCGTCCAGCGATCGGCCGTGTGTACCAGAGCCCAGGGGAGCGCCAGCAGATAGATGACGATGCTCTGCCGCAGAAACTGCAGGTACGAGTAAGTCAGCGGCGTGCGCAGGATGCGTTCGCAGCCGCCGCAGATATCCATCAAGGCGCGGACGTGCGGGTCGAGCGCCAGCAGCGTATAGCCGTCGATGCGGCCCGCGCGGCGCAGGTTGCCCAGCCACAGATCGACTCGCTCGGCCACGTAGGCCGGCACGTGCGCGGGGCGGGCCGGGTCGTGCTCGAAGCCCGGCAGCGACGCCAGGCTGGCGATGCTGCGCAGATGATCCTTGAGCGAGTATTCAAACGCCACGAGCAGATCGACCAGCACGTTGGTCTCTTCGTGCGATGTGGGGATCAACGTTACCGCCTTGATCGTCAGATTGCGCAACTCGTTGGTAAGTTGTCCCCACAGCTTGCGGGCTTCCCACCAGCGGTCGTAGGCCGTGTTCGTGCGAAAGACGAGCATCAAACCGAGCACGATACCGATGAACTCATGGATGTTCGGACGAATGTCGAATTCGTTATCCATCCAGTTGTTTTCGATGATCACGACGACCATCGAATAGAGCGTGAGCGAAGCGACGAGCCACCACACGCGCCGCAGCGCGGGCGTGTGCGGAATCGTGGCCAGAATGTCAACAAAGGATTTCACGTCGCGTGGCTCGCGGGGACTGCGCGCAACCGAGCCCCGGACGGGGGCGGTCGCGGTCCGCAAAAATATACGCCACGAAACCAATCGGCAAGGGAAGCGTGCCGGACACGAGTTACGTCACTAAACGCCGAAAAATCGGCCGTTCCAACCCGACCTCGAGCACGGTGTCGAGCCGGCCGGCACGCGTGGCGTCGCGCAGCACGAGGAGCGATTCACGCGCCGCCGCGAGCGTGGCGGCCAGGTCGTCGGCCGTGTGGGCCGCGCTGGGCGTGGGATGCGAGTGGATCAATACGCCCCGGCGGCACATCTCTTGCGAGAACAACGCCCCCTGCTTGCGTTGGATGTCGGGATCACCCTGGGGCGAAAAGAAGAGTTGAGGCACGGCCGGCAGCCCGTGCAGATGCACGTCGACGTCGAGTTCTTCTGCGAGGGCATTGAAGCCAGACATCCAACGCTCGCCATAGTCGCGCAGGATGCCGGGGACATTGCGGCGGCGAATTTCGCCCAGCGTGGCCAGGGCCGCCGAGATGCCGACCAGCTCCGACCAGTTCGTGCTGCTGATGAACATCCGCGCGGCGGGCTCCATGGCCGCGCGGCTCCCCACCACGGCCCCCATGGCAAAGCCGTTGGCCAGCGACTTGGCCAAGACCGCCATGTCGGGCACGACGCCCAGGAACTCTTCGACGCCCCCCACCGCGTGGCGAAAGCCGGTGGTCACCTCGTCGAAGATGAGCAACGCGCCGGCGTCGTGAACCAGCTCGCGTACCGTGGCGAGATAACCGTCTCGAGGCAACGTGGAACGCATCGGCTCCATGATGACACAGGCCACGCGGCCCCGCTGCCGCGCCAGGGCCTCCTCGAGCGCGGGGGCATCGCCATAAGGGAAGGGGATGGCCGTGCCCGAGAGCGCCTGTGGCACGCCGATCGGATCGATCGCCGGCAGTAGATGGGCATCGAGGGCGTCGGGCTCGCCATGATTCGCCGCGAGATACCAATCGTGCCAGCCGTGATAGCCGCAGAAGAGGACGACGTCCCGCCCCGTGGTGCCGCGCGCGATGCGAATCGCCAGGGCACACGCTTCGCCGCCCCCCTTGGCATAGCGCACCATTTCGGCGCAGGGAACGGTCGCGACGAGCCGCTCGGCCAGCTCCAACTCGGCGGGATGGTTGAGGCTGAACGCCACGCCCCGATCGAGCTGCGAGCGCACGGCTTCGTTCACCACCGGGTCGGCATAGCCCAGAATACACGCGCTCACCGACATGCCGTAGTCGAGATACTCGCCGCCGTCGACGTCCCAGAGACGCGAGCCCAAGCCTCGCTCGGCGAAGATCGGCGCGACCCCCGCGGCGAAGATGTAGGGACGCCGGCTGAGCAACTGCGTTCCCCCCGGCACGAGTTGCTGGGCTCGTTCGTACAGGTCGAGCGAGCGCTGGATCGAGCGGTTCTTCGTCATAGCGGGGGGAGAGGGAAAGCTCGCGCGGAGACGCGGAAAAGGGCGAAGTCGCGGAGTGCCGTAGGGGAGAACGCTAGGCGATTGCCCCCAGTTCCTTTTGCTGGGCTTTGGACGATGTGAGGTAGCGTTGCCAGGCCGCTTCGTCGCGGACGGCAGCGACCGATTGAAACACGACCGCGGCGCTACGCCGGGGTCGCTGGCTGCGATTCTCCTCGGCCCGGTGGATCGTGCCCGAGTGATGGACCAGTGCATCCCCCCGTTTCAAGCGGCCGATATATTCGCGCGCGAGATCGTCGGGACCGAAGTCGAGAATCGTCTGCGAGAAGCCGAGCACGCTGCTGCGGCCGTGTTCGCGGATGGGGAGCAAATGGCTGCCGGCCACGTAGCGCAGGCAGCCATTCTCTTCGTCGGCATCGTCGAGGGCGATCCACAGCGTAATCGCGGCGTCAGGCTTCAGGCAGAAGTAGTAACCGTCCTGGTGGGGAGGCGTCGGGCGATTCAACCCGGGCGGCTTATTGAACCACTCGACACCGAGCGCCCGGACGGGACCGTCGAGCAAGAGTTCGGCCAGGGCGACAATCTCGGACCGTTCGCGCAGTGACCCGAGCCGGGCGTCGTGTTCTTCGATCCGCTGCAATTGCTTGAGCTCGCGCCGCGAGCCGTCGGTTTCGTAAAAGGCATCGGCCGGCGGCAGCGTGGGGACGACGTCGGCGATGTAGCGCTCGAAGTCGGCGGCCAGCTCTTCGATGGCCGTGACATCGAAGAAGCCCGGCAGATGAAGGAAGCCATCCCTGAGGAACGGATCGCGCAGCGCCTGATTCAAGGGCTCATTGTGTGGCATGGAAGGACGCTCCCGCGAGATGCCCCCGACTCGGACCCTCGCACAGGCTAATCGATTTTTGTGTAGTCCCGCAATGCGTGGCGCATGGCCGGATCCTCACAGAGGCGGAGCTTGCGGAAGCCGCCGGCCTACACGTGAAGTAAGCAAACTTGCTATTCCAACCGGGACCCATCCCATTCTTTGCGGCGAAGGCTATTCCTCGATCTTTTCGTCTGGCTCGTGCGCCAGTTCCAGGCGTGCCCGGGCCAGCGTGGTCACCGCCGACGGCGCCCGTTCGGCCAGGCCGCCGAAGGCGGCGATCGTCTTGCGGGCGTAGTCGAGGTAATCGGGCTGATCGCGCAGTTGCGCCAGCGCGATCAGGTTCAGAGCGGCGACGCCGTTGCCCGCGGGCGTGGCGGAGTCGACGCCCCGTTTACTGCGGGCCAGCAGGTCCTCGTGATCGCCTGACGTGAAGTAGAAGCCGCCGGTTTCGGTATCCCAGAAGAGCTCGATCTGCTTCCGCGTGAGGGCGTCGGCCTCGTCGAGCCAGCGCGCGTCGCCGGTGGCGCGATGCAGCGCGATGAGCCCGGCCACCAGGTTGGTGTAATCGTCGAGGTAAGCGCCGGCCTTGGCCGATCCCCCCGCGTAGACGTGCGCCAGCCGACCGTCGTCGCCGCGCAGCTTGGCCAGGACGAACTCGGCCGCGCGCTTGGCCGTGGCAAGATACTCGTCGCGGTCGAGGACCCGCCCCGCGTCGGCGAAGCCGGCGATCATCAGACCGTTCCAGTCGGTCAGGATCTTCGTATCGGTGAGTGGTTGCGGGCGCTCGTGGCGCAGGGCCAGCAGCTTCTCGCGCGCCGTCGTCAGACGGCTCTGCAATTCGGCTTCGTCGATTCCGAGTTGGCTGGCGACTTCGGCGGGGGATTGCGCGAGCAACAACACGTACAGATCGTCTTCGAAATTCGGCGACCGCGTCAGTCCATAGACCGGTGCGAAGGCGGCGAACTCCTCGGCCGAGAGCGCCGCTTCGAGGTCGGCCTTCTTCCAGGCGTGATAGCCCCCTTCGCGACCCTCGCTTTCGGCATCGAGCGCGGCGTAGAACGCCCCCTCGGGTGAGAGGAAATCTCGCTCGACCATGGCGAGCAATTCCGTGACGACCGTGCGATACAGCTCGTTGCCGGTCAGCGCGAAGGCCTGGGCGTAGATGCTGGCCAGTTGGCCGTTGTCGTAGAGCATCTTTTCGAAGTGCGGAATGCGCCAGAAGCGATCGGTGCTGTAGCGATGGAATCCGCCGCCGAGATGATCGCGGATACCGCCGGTGGCCATCGCGGTAAGAGTCGTATCGAGCAGCAGGAGGAGTTTTTCTTCCGATGTGCCGGCCTCTCTGGCCCGTTCCAGACGATCGAGCAGGAAGGCGAGATTCGAGTGATCGGGAAACTTCGGCCGCTGGACGTCGAACTCGGCGTAGCCGAAACCGCCGAACTCGGGATCGAACTCGCTGGCGAGCTCGGTCTCGATCTGATCGGCCAGCGAGACGTCGGGGAGCGAACCACCGGCCAGGGCCCGTTCGCGCAAGGCGCGCCGCACGATGTCCGTCAATTGATCGGCGCCCGATTGGAGCTTCTGCGGCTCGTCGCGCCAGATTTCCGACACCTGCTTGAGGATCGTCAGCAGGCCCACCTGATCCTCGCTATTGCGCGGCGGCAGATAAGTAGCGCCGAAGAAGGGCTTGACATCGGGGGTCAGAAGCACGGTCAGCGGCCAGCCGCCACTCTGTGAGGAACCGACCAGGCGATGGTAATACTGCAACGAGGTCATGTAGATCTCGTCGAGATCGGGGCGTTCCTCGCGATCGACCTTGATGCAGACGAAGTGCTCGTTGAGATAGGCTGCCACCTCCGGGTCCATGAAGGACTCGCGTTCCATCACGTGGCACCAATGGCAGCTCGAGTAGCCGATGGAGAGAAAGATCAGCTTCTTCTCGCGCCGGGCACGCTCGAGCGCCTCGGAGCCCCAGGGATACCAATCGACCGGATTGTGCGCGTGCAGCAGCAGGTAGGGGCTCGTCTCGCGCGAGAGGCGATTCGGCTTGCCCGCGGGGTGCGAGGCAGCCCCGCCCCGCGCAACGAGTGCGAGCAGGCACAGCAAGGGGCACGCGAGCCGAAGGGATTGCTTGCTCACGTACTGCCTCGCGGAAAAGGGGTGCTAAGAGTCGAAGCTCTTGAGGAAACTATCCCAGTCGTCTTCTGGATCTTGCGGAGACCGACGTTGGCCGCGCGCTTCGCCGTGCGACGCGCGGTCGGTCCAGGCATCCGGCTTGCTCGAGGCTCCCTCGCTCCCCGACGCACGCGACTTGTTCGCCGTCGTCGTGGCGTCGCTATCGTCGACGAACTCGGGCAACTCTTCTTCCATTTCGAACGAAGGGGCTTCGGCCTCCTCGTCGAGCGAGAAGTTGGGCGCCTCGTCTGTCAGATCGAACGCGGGCAGTTCTTCCTGCGCCGCGGTCGTGGAAGCCGGGCGACTCGCCTCGGTCTGTTCCAGCAAATCATCGCCAAAGCTGGGGTACTTGTCGACCGGTTGCGGCTGGCCAGAAAGGCGACGTGCGATCCGCTCGCTGTCGCTTTCTTCGACAAGGGAGGACGCGGGATCCAAGTCGGCGGCCGAAAGGTCGTCGGGCACCAGCGTGTCGCGAGACTTCTTTTTCTCGGCTCGGCTCGGTTTGGCCGGCGCCGGATCCGCCGCGGCACTAGCAGCTTTGCTCTTACGCCCGAAGGGCCACCAACCGCGGCGCGCCTTGGCCGGCTGCTCGGCGGCCGGGGTAGGGGGCTCCGGCTCGAGCCGCGCGGCAGGCGTCGCCGGCGTATCGTCGAACACCGGCGGAACGGCTGCTTCTGACGAACTCTCCTCCTCAAACATCAGCGGTTCTTCGAAGCTCAGTTCCTCGAATTCCGCTGCTTCGTGGGCAGATGGTTGCACTGCTGGTGCGTCGAACGTCGGCTCCTCGAACTTCGGTTCGTCGAAGCTGAGCTCCGAGCGAGAGACCTCCGCGCCACCGTCGTCGAGCGGAAAGCTCAACTCGTCGAGCGGGTCGACAGGGGCGAAGCTCGATGGCTCGCTGGGTAGCGTCCCGACGCCGCTGTTTGTGAGCTCGTCGAACACGGGTTCGTCGCTGGCAAACTGGGGGCCATCGTCGAGCGAGAACTCGATTTCGTCCGGCAAGAAGGTTGGCTCGACCCGTGCCTCTTCAAGGGGGGCCTCTTCGAGCGGCGCTTCGTCGAGCGGGAAGCTGGCCGTCGCGTCGAGCGTCTGGTTCTCTTTCTTTTTCTTCCCCTTAGCAGGCTTGGGGGCCTTGGCCGGCTTAGGTGGCTTCGGCTCGCGATTGCGCCCGAACGGCCACCAGCTTCGCTTGGCCTTCGGTGGTTCGGTAGGAGGCAACTCGACTGGAGCCTGGGCTACTTCGTTTTCGGGCGCATCCAGATCGAGCGAAGCCGATTCCTCGAACACGGCCGGCAGTTCGACTCTTTCATGTCCGTCGGCTGGGGCCGCGAAATCCTCGAAGTTCAACTCGTCCTCGTCGACCGGCGCGCCCGCCTCGAGCTTCGGCCCGTCGTCGAACGAAGGCACTTCATCGAAGGAGATCGCCTCGTCGAGGGACGACGGCTCGTCGAAATTCAACTCGGAATCGGGATCGGCCGACAATGGAGAAGAGTCTTCGTCGACGGGGGGAAAGACCGGCTCATCGAGTGCCTCGAGCGAGACCTGCTCCTCGACCGGCGTCGCCGGACGAGTCGACATCTCGGCGGCAATCCAATCGTCGAAGCTCACGTCGTCAGAGGTGGCTTCCACTTCGGCCGTCGCGGAGGTGTCCGTCGCGGGCAGGTTCAGCTCGTCCGCAGGGATGTCGATCGCTGCCTCGGGCTCGAGCGGAGCCACGGCCGCCTCGTCGAGCTCCTCCTCGAACGAAAGTTCGTCGAGCGAGGAAAACTCTTCGGCGCTCGGTTCGGCCGACCCTTCGACGCCGGGCAGATCGAGTTCCGGTATGTCGCTCGCAGCAATCGGTTGCTCGTCGAACGTCGCGACCGCATCGCTCGCTGGAGCCACGTCGTCCGACGGGAAATCGGCGAACTCGATCTCCTCCGATTCCGCTTCCAACGAGGGTAAGTCGTTGCCGAGCGCTGGCATCGCCGCGTCGAGCGATGGCAGCTCGGCATCGAGCGAGAGCGCTTCGGCCAGCTCGTCGCGCGGTTCGTCGAGCGACGGGAGCTCTGCGTCCTGCGGTGCGACCTCGGTCGGTGTCTCTTCGGTGGACGCTAGAGACTCCTCGAACATCCAGGCGGTGAAGTCGGGCTCCGTGGATTCACTTGTCGGAGACGCAGCCACGAGCGAGGCCGGCTCCTCGTCGAGCGATAGCTCGTCGCTCAACTCGAGAGCTAGGTCGTTGTCGTCGTCGGCGCTCGACGCTGGGGCGAGAGGGGCCTCCTCCGCTACCGATTCCTCGAACGGGAGTGGCTCGGAAGACGCCGGCTCGGCCAGCGGCTCTTCAAGGAGAAGGTTGTCTAGCTCCGGTGCCGCGGCATCAAGCAACGGCAGTTCGTCGTCTGCTGCGTTCTCGACCACCGACTCGATCTCGAGCTCTTCCTCGAGGGGAAGCGAAGCTTCGAGCAGGAATTCGTCTTCGGCGAGGGGGGCCTCGAGCGGCAAGGCCTCCTCGAACGCGTCGACCGCGGGTTCCTCGGCCGGCTCTGCGACCGAGTCGTGCGAAGATGCGGGCAACTCGTCTGCGAGATCGACCCAGGGCGTTTCCGCGTCGTCACTCGGTTCGATCTCAGCGGCGAGATGGGACGCCTCTTCGCCATCGACCAGAAACAGCTCCTGCGACGGCGCGTCATCGACGTGCGAGAAGTCGCTGAAGTCGCGTAACGACAACTCGCCCTCCACGGGGGAAGAGGCCTCCTCGGCCGGCGCTTCCGGCGCCTCGGCGGCAGCCTCGAGGCTCGTCATCTCGATCTCTTCGGCGGGCGCCTGGGCCTCGAGTTCGGCCAGAAGATCGGCGGGGACATCGGAGAGTTCCTGGAACTCCGCGGGCACTGCCGACGCGGGCGCCGAGGGCGATTCGTCCTCGCCGCGCAGATCGACGTATTCGCCGATCTCGGTCGGCGAATCGTCTTCGGTCATGGAGGACGCGATCGCCGGCTCGGTGGTGAAATCGTCGTCGAGATCGAGATTCAACTCGAGCGATTCGTCCGACTTCACCGACGACTGAATCGTTTCACTCGGTTCGAGATCCAATGCAAGATCCAGATCCAACTCGGCGGCCAGATCGGCCGGTACTTCGTTCGCTGGTGGTTCATCGACATCGAGCGGGAGGCTGAGCGATTCTTCCTGCAACTCGTCGTCGAGGCGCAGGTCGTCGAACGAGTCGTCAAGCGGCAGGTCGAGATCGGCGGCATCGGCCGCGGGCGATGCGGACGTAGACGGAGCGGCAGATTCCTCGAAGTCGCCCCGCGCGATCTCGGGCAGATCGATATCGTCCGATAATTCGAGATCGAACGAATCCACTTCCGATGCTTCGTCTGGCAACGCCAACAAATCGCTCGACGGGGTGGCCGCGTCTTCTTCGAGCAGCGTGGCGCCGGCCGTGGGGTGCTCGGCCACGGGCGCGGCCGTGGCTGCGGCCACTTCGTAGACGGCGCGGAACGTGAGCGGTCCGACCGTGAACGTATCGCCCGGCTCGAGCACGGCCTCTCCAGAGATTTGGCGATCGCCGACGTAGGTGCCGTTGGCAGAACCCACGTCGCGCACGACGAGCCGGCCGTTGCGTTCGAGCAGCTCGCAGTGTTGCCGGCTGATCGAGCGGTGCTCGATGGTCAGATTCGACTCATCGCTCCGGCCGATCGCGAACGGAAGTCGTACGTCGACTTCCTGCTTGGTGGCGCGGCCGCCCACGACCACGAGTTTGGCTTGCATAGTTTCCGCTTCGAAGGTGTCGGATGCGCGTGGTCCGACCTCCTTGCCGGAACAGGCAAAATCTAACGATTCGCGACGCAAACCCTTACTGTAGGCGGACAAACTCGGCAGGGCAATAAATGGGGCCGCAAACTCGCCCCCCCGTGACAAGTGCTGGTGAATCGTAGCGATTGAAGCGGCTGTAGCGGCCTGGGATTGGCCCGCGGAGATGAAGCTACTACCTTTGGAGGAACCGTCGCGGATCTTACTTGATGGCTGCGCGGCAAGTGTGCCCGAATGTACTGATCACTGGCACGCCGGCCGGGCTCCCGTCGGTCGCCCTGGGGTCATTGGCGGCGCAGGGGTGAATAAGATTCCGCGATCCGCGAACCTCCTGGGGGATATCTCTCGATGAGCGAAACTCGATCGATTCCGTCGCCCGGATCCGGCGCTTCTCCGCAACCGCCCCGAGTCTATCCGCGGCTGAATCGCAAACTGTTCATCCTGCAATGGCTGGCCCTGCTCGGCGGCCTGATTCTGTTGGGTGGGGGCGCCTACGATTTCTATCGTTCGCTGCAACTGGGCAAGGTGGGACGTCAGGTCGTCGGTCGACTTCACGAGGCGAAGATCGAGTACACGAACCGGGGACGCCCCATCTACAAGTTGACCTTCGACTACACGCCCGAGGGAAGCGACACGGCGTATCGCAAGAAATTCAGCGTCAGCGAGGTCCAGTACCACGAACTGGCGCGCGTGGGCGAATCGCCGATCACCTATCTTCCCGATGACCCCGAGTATTCGCAGGTCGGGGCCGAGTCCAGGCGAAACTACGAGTCGTTGGCCATGGGGGCCGCCTTCTTGCTGATCGCCACGGCGGTCGCCTGGTTTCTCCACCTGCAGCGAAATAAGGTCGAGACCTTCGTCACGGGGGACCTGGCCCAAGATGAGCCTGTCCAGAATTAAACGAACAACTCCGAGCACGCGGGGTGCCGTTTCGATGACTTGACTTTGTTCCCCGGCAGGGAGCAGAATACTGTCCGATCAACGGTCGTTGATCGGTGTTTTTGTCTCCTCGGGGCTCACGAAGAGAGGATCGGACCATGTTGCGGATCGACATGGGCAGCACGCGCCGGTATTGCGATGGCATCTCGCGACGCAGCTTCGTGCAGTTGGGCGTGGCGGGCATGGCCACCGCGGGATTGGGGCGCGTGCTGCGCGCCAAGGATCTCTCTCGCGCGGCAGGTACTCCGCGCCGCGACACCTCGGCCATTCTGATCTGGCTCGACGGCGGACCGAGCCATCTCGATTTGTACGATCTCAAGCCCCAGGCGCCGGCCGAAGTACGCGGCCTCTGGCGACCGATTCCCACGAACGTGCCCGGCATCGAGATCAGCGAGCTGTTTCCCAAACAGGCCAAGATCGCCGACAAGTTCTCGATCGTGCGCTCGCTGCACCACGACACGGGAGACCACTTCTCGGGTGGGCATCGCATGCTCACCACGAAGGACATGGGCGTCAGCGGCGCGAACACGTCGGGCAAGTTTCCGTCGCTCGGCTCGATCGTGGCCCGCGAGCGCGGCCCGCGTCGCCGCGACATGCCGGCCTACATCAGCGTGCCGCTGGCGAGCAGCATCGGTCTGTCGCCGGGATATTTCGCCGGCAACTGGATGGGGGTCGAGTTCGATCCCTTCCAGACCGGTGGCGATCCGAACGCCGAAGGATTCCAGGTACAGAATCTGAATCTCGCCAGTGGGCTGACCGTCGATCGGCTCGACGACCGCCGTGCTCTGCTCGCCGGGCTCGACCGTATTCCGCGCGCCGTCGATCGTAACGGACTGTTCGACGCGATGGATCGCTTCGACCAGGATGCGTATCAATTCATCTCGGGGCCCAGCGCGCGCGAGGCGTTCAACGTCTCGAGCGAAGACCCGCGCATCCGCGACATGTACGGCCGCCACAGTTGGGGGCAAAGCACGCTCTTGGCGCGGCGACTCGTCGAGGCCGGCTCGACCTTTGTCACCGTCCACTACGGCGGCTGGGATCACCACTGGGACTTGAAGTCGGGCATGGAGAACTATCTGCCCCTGGTCGACAGCGCCGTCTCGGCCTTGTTCACCGATCTTGATGCGCGGGGCATGCTCGATTCCACGCTCGTCATCCTGTGTGGTGAATTCAGCCGCACGCCGCGCATGAACGACGGCGGCAACGGTGGGCCGGCGGGGAGCATGGGCACGCCCGGCCGCGATCATTGGGGCAATGCCATGTTTTGCCTGCTGGGCGGAGGCGGCATTCGCGGCGGGCAGATCGTCGGTTCGACCGACGCCAAGGGCTACGCCCCTCAAACCCGCGCCGTCCGCCCAGAACATATCCACGCCACCATCTACGAGTGTCTGGGGGTCGATCCGGCGTTACATTTGCTGGATCACAGCGGCCGCCCGACACCGGTGCTGGAAGATCCCACGCCGATCCACGAGCTACTGTAGAGTGTTGGCGAATTGGCGCGCCGTGCGCTGGAGTCGTTCGCAAGGCTGAGCTACGATCGAGATATCGGACGCCTTGTGCCCCGCCGCACCTCGACTTGCTCGTGGGATCGCTCATGGCGGCAACCCTCGCATCGCTTGCCCCGTTGTTCGACTACCTCGACCGGCTCGAAGGCCGCGCCCCGCTCGACGAACTGTGTGCGCGCCTGGCCACGCTCGAGGTCGACCTCCAGGAACTGGCAGAATTCCTCCACTTTTCGCCACACCACTACGCGCGCAACCTGATCGCCACGGGCCCGTGGTACAGCGTGCTGGCTCTGTGCTGGCTGAACGGGCAGCGTTCTCCGATTCACGATCACGCCGGGTCGAGTTGTGCCGTGCGCGTGCTGCGCGGCACGATGACGGAGACTCGCTTCGACTTCGCTCCCAATGGCCAGGTTCGCGCGGTCGAGTCGCGCGATTATGTCGCCGGCTTGGTGATCGGTAGCGAGGATCTCGACCTGCACCAGGTATCGAATTTGCAAGCGGGTACGGCCGACCTGGTCACGCTGCACGTGTATACGCCGCCGCTGCGGATCATGGGAACCTACTCGATCCTCGATAATACGCGCGGACAGGAGTTGATGCTGACCGAGTTCAGCGACGCCGCCGGCATTTAACGAGGCCAGCTAGTGGCACGGCTTACTGCCCAACCGTGGAATTTACTAGGCAACGAACAACAAACTCCAACTCCACGAACTACCATGCACGAAGAACGCAAGTTCGTCACGTCTGCGCCGGAAAACAGCGAGACGCCGCTGGGCTCGATGCGGAGTTGGGTGACGTCGAACCGGCTCTTCTTCGTCCGCAATCATTTTGGCGTCCCCGAGATCGACCGCCACGCCTGGCGGCTGACGATCGGCGGCCTGGTCGCCCGGCCGCTCGTGCTCTCCTGGGCTGAATTGTTGCAGCGGCCCGAACGCACCGTTTTCGCCACCATGGAATGCGCGGGCAACGGACGTTCCTTTCTCAAGCCCCTCGCGCATGGCGTGCAGTGGGGAGCAGGCGCCGTGGGACACGCCGAATGGACGGGCGTGCCACTTGCCGATTTGTTGAACGAGGCCGGCATCGAGCCGGAGGCCGTCGAAGTCGTGGGCACGGGCGCGGATCGAGGCAGCGAGGCCGATCATCCCGCCCCCATGAATTTCGCGCGGGGTCTGCCGCTGCGCAAGGCCCTCGATCCCGATACGCTCGTCGTCACGCGCATGAATGGCGAACTGCTCGAGCCGAATCATGGCGCGCCGGCCCGCCTGCTGGTGCCCGGCTGGTACGGCGTCGCCAGCGTCAAATGGCTCACCGACATCGAGCTGGTCGACCGGCCCTTCACGGGCTACTTTCAGTCGACGAAGTACACCATCGAGCGCGAAGGATTCGGCGGGCGCGATCGCCTCGTCGTGGGGCCGATGGCGATCAAATCGGAGTTCATTCGTCCGCTCGAAGGAGAGAGCCTGGGACGAGGAACGAATCGCCTCTTCGGCGTGGCTTGGGCCGGCGAGGATGCCATCCAGGCGGTCGAAGTCAGCACCGACGGCGGACGCAGTTGGCAATCGGCCAACCTCGTGGGGCCCACCGCGCGCTATTCGTGGACGATGTGGGAGTTCCTATGGGAGACCACCGAACCGGGCACGTATACGCTTCTCTCGCGGGCCGTCTCGGCCGGTGGCGCCGTGCAACCGATGGCGCACTCGCCTTTGCACGGCGGCTACGTCATTCACTTCAGCCGCCCACGCACGGTGACGGTCGAGGAATCGAAGCGTAGCGACGCGCGCCGTGCCGACGCCGAGACGCTGCTCTACGACATGGCCTGGTATGCCGAAGAAAACAGCCGGCGCCCCCTTGATGTCGAACTCGAGCTGATGGCCGGCGCCGGCATCTGAAAGACGATCGCCCAACGGCGTTTAGGCCGTCGGCGGCGCGGTCTCGCGCGCAAAGCTCTCGATCGACGATTGACCCGTCAGCGTCAGATAGGCCACCACCGAGGTGAGGACGGCCAGCGGAATCGTGATCAAGGCGGGCACGCAACAGACGACGACGCCCCCCATGGCCAGTAGCCCCGCGATGAAATAGAGGGCCAGCAAACGCCACCGATTTCCCGCCGTCAGCTTCCACGAAAGCGTGATGGCCGCGATCGCGTCCAAGTCGCGGTCGACGATGAGGAACGGGTACTGCAAGATCGAGATCGAGACGTACAACAGCGGAATCATCGCCAGCAAGAAGCCCCCGCCGAGCACCAGGGTGGCCACGGTGTCATTCGTACCGCGTACCATCATGAGAATTCCGCCGGGCGCCACAAACGGCGCCACGATCAGCAGCGAAACCAGCCACAATAAAATCGTGGCGATAATCGCGCGCAGCAAGAACCGACCGCCGCGGAAAATATCGCCCACCGAGGTTGGCTCGCCGCGCGTCATTCTTAGTAGTGCCAGGATAACGCCGAACCACAACCAGCTATTGAAGACATTGACGACCAGGTTGTAGACGATCTCGGAAGCGAGATAGACGCCCATTCCCGGCATGGCCGCTCGCAGCATAATGTTGCCGAAGGCGATCGCGAACGAAACCAGGTACTGCAGGCCGAAACCGATCACGACGACGAGAATGACGAAGCTCATCTTCAGCTTGAAGATCTCCCACGCCCGGCCGATGACGGCGAGCGGATCGATCTTCGGCGCGGTCGGAAAAGGCCCCGCCGCGCTCGTCCTGCGGTCGGCCTGGGTATTCGTCAGAGATGGAGCCTGATACGGATTCGCCTCGCCAGACGCAGGCTGCGGCGGTGCGAGCGACGGACCACTCGTCGATGCGTGGGGGATCGCCAGCACCGTGTCGCACGCGGGGCATTTCGCCTGGCGACCGGCTGTCTCGTCGGGCACGCGCAGGAGCTTCTCGCAATTCGTGCAGCGGAATTCAATCGGCATGGGTTGATGATCCTGGAATCGCTACCGCGGTGATAGCGCCACCGTCGGACTGGCCGGAAGATAGCAGATTGCCCCCGATTCACCTACGGCTCCAGGCGACCGTTACGGCGAGCAAATCCGTCTTCGAGCCGCCACGCCCAGCGCCAGCGGCAGGCGAGAATGAGTTGCGATGCGGTTGCTCCCGGCCTCGCCTACTCCCTGTTTTCGATTCGTGGTAGTTTGAGCGCACCGCCTCGCCGCGCAAAACCAACGACGGATCGCCCTTTTCATGCTTTCGGTAGCCGACATTCTGGGGACGCAGGGACGCATCGCCGCGCGCCTGAGCGGCTATGAAGAGCGACCCGAGCAATTGGCCATGGCCGAGGCCGTCGCCGCGGCGATCGACAATCGCCACCACTTGGTGGTCGAGGCAGGGACCGGCGTCGGCAAGAGCTTTGCCTATCTCGTGCCGGCCATTCTGGCCACCGCCGGCGAAGCGACCGACGACAAGGCCCCCCGCCGCCGCGCCGTCATCGCCACGCATACGATCAGCCTGCAAGAGCAGTTGATGTCGAAAGACTTCCCCCTCTTGAACGCCGTGATCCCCCTCGAGTTCGCCGCCGTGCTGGTGAAGGGACGCAACAACTATCTCAGCCTGCGGCGGATGAAGAACGCCATTGCTCGTGCGGGGGGCATCTTCAGCCAGCAGGAGGAATTCGAGGGACTGCGCGCCATCGCCGAGTGGTCACGAAACACGGGGGACGGATCCCTTTCAGATCTTTCGTACCGGCCGCTGCCCCAGGTGTGGGACGAAGTGCAGAGCGAGCATGGCAACTGCATGGGGCGCCAGTGTCCCACGCATGCCGATTGCTTCTACTACCGCGCGCGCCGTCGCGTGCAGAACGCGCAGTTGCTGGTGGTGAACCACGCCCTGTTCTTCAGCGACCTCGCCCTGCGCCGGCAGGGGGTCAGCATTCTGCCCGACTACGACATCGTCATCTTCGACGAAGCGCACAACATGGAGGCCGCCGCCGGCGACCACCTGGGCCTCGGGGTCACGTCGAGCCAGGTGCAGTACACGCTGTCGAAGCTCTACAACGATCGCACGAACAAGGGGCTGCTCGTCCATCATCATGCCGTCGAGGCGCAAAAGCTGGTGCTCGAATGCCGCGATCGAAGCGATGAGTTTTTCGACGCCATTCGCGACTGGCACGCCGCGCATGGCCGCTCGAACGGCCGCATCGATCAACCAAAGGCCATTCCGAATCACCTTTCGCCCGTGCTCGATCGCCTGGCGAAGCTGGTCAAGGATCGTGGACAGGATCTCGACAGCACCGAGCAGCGCCAGGACTTTACTAGTGCCAGCGAGCGTTTGCGGGGACTGAGCGAAGAGATCAACGCCTGGCAGGAGCAGGCCTGGGGCGATTTCGTCTACTGGATCGAGACGCGGCAGGGGCGCCGCCCGCGCACGAGCCTGGCCGCCGCGCCGATCGACGTCGGCCCGGCCTTGCGCGAGCAGTTGTTCTCACAGGTGCCGACCGTCGTCATGACGAGTGCCACGCTGGCCGTCGGCAAGCAGTCGTCGTTCGAGTTCTTCCAATCGCGCGTCGGGTTGACCCAAACGGCGCGCTTGAAGCTTGGCAGTCCCTTCAACTATCGCGAGCAGGCCAAGCTGGTGTTGGTTGAAGGGATGCCCGACCCGGCCACCGACGGCGCCGAGTACGATCGTCGCGTGGTCGATATGGTCAAGCGTTACGTCGACCGGACCGACGGCCACGCCTTCGTCCTCTTCACGAGCTACGAGATGATGCGTCGCGTGGGAGCGGAACTCATGACGTGGCTCGTGCGGCGCAATCTGGCCCTTTACTCGCAGGCCGATGGGTTGCCGCGTCACCAGATGATCGAGCGTTTCAAGGCGAATCCCCGCGCGGTATTGCTCGGCACCGACAGCTTCTGGCAGGGGGTCGACGTGCCGGGCGACGCATTGACGAACGTGATCATCACGAAGCTCCCCTTCAGCGTGCCCGACCGGCCATTACTGGAGGCGAGGTTGGAAGCGATCCGTCGTTCGGGAGGCAAGCCCTTCGTCGAGTACCAACTGCCCGAGGCGGTGATCAAGCTGAAACAAGGCTTCGGCCGCCTGATCCGCAGCCGCCGCGACCACGGCATGGTGGTGATCCTCGACCCGAGGATTTCCACGAAACCGTACGGGCGAACGTTCTTGGAATCGCTACCCGATTGCGAAATCGTGCGCGAGCCAGTGACGGCGGTGGGGGCAAAGCTGGACGTAACGCGTTGACCTACTGACAAATCGCATTACGATTCAATCTTATGGCAGGATGCAAGAAGCCAGTCTCGTCTGAAGTTGTTGAGCAGGACAGCAACACTGCATTCACCGTGGTCGATTTGTTTTGCGGTGCAGGAGGGGTGAGCCTGGGGTTCCAGCGAGCAGGCTTTCGCGTTGTAACAGCCTATGACGCGTGGCTTCCCGCAGTTGAGACGTATCAATCGAATTTTACGCACGATTGTCAACAGATTGAAATCACTCGGGCTTTAGAGCTCCCTCCTGTCGACGTGATCGTAGGTGGGCCACCGTGTCAAGGATTCTCCTCCGCCGGGACACGTCGAACTGATGACGCCCGAAACACGCTTGTGTCTGTCTTCGCAAGCTTAGTTGCTCGACACAAGCCGCGCGCGTTCGTCTTCGAGAATGTTGAAGGGTTTCTAACCGGAAGCCACGGCAGTTTTGTGTTGGAACTGCTAGAACCAGTAATTCAGGCTGGTTATTTCGTGCATGTTCGAAAGGTCAATGCCGCGAATTTCGGGGTACCGCAGCATCGCAAGCGAGTTATCGCAATAGGCGGTCTTGGGTGGGAGCCGAGCTTTCCCAGATCGACGCATTCCGCTCTCGGAGCGCCCGGCGCCCATTTGGCAAATGGGCGAGCGTCTGCGCCAGCTGTTACGCTACTGCACGCACTGGGCGATTTGCCGGAGCCTTCTCGAGACCCAGAGGCGGCTCCGCTTTCAGATCATTATTACGTGCCCCTGAAGGCTGATGATTTGGCACGGGCAAAGCTTCTTCGTCCGGGAGAACGGATGAAGGATCTGCCAGAAGAGCTATGGCACAAGAGTTATCGACGACGTGCTTTTCGGAGGGTGATGGATGGTACACCGACGGAACGGCGTGGCGGTGCCCCCGCGGGTATTCGGCGATTGAAGTGCGACGAACCTTCCAAGGCCATCACCAGCGGGGCTCTCCGCGAGTTTATACACCCATCAAGTGATAGGCCGTTGTCCATTCGAGAATGTGCAATACTGCAGTCGTTTCCAGTAAACTTCGAGTTCCGTGGACGTGTAGCGGATCGAATCCAACTGATCGGCAACGCTGTTCCACCGCTTTTGGCCCAGTGCATTGCCCATGTTCTTCAACAGGATCTGCTGCTGAGTCAGAAGTCGAAAGCCCGTGGAGCATTGTTGAGCTTCGTTCCTACGCTGTCCGAGGGAATGAGCCCCGCCCTTGCTGCCGTCACCAAAAAAGTGACGAAGCGGTTTCGGGTGAGTACCGGTGGACGCTATCAGGCGAGTTTATGGGACTGACAAAGCTGCAAATGGCAATTCTGGAGAAAGTCCGATCGCTAGGTAGTAGCGGACAAGCTGTGGAATTGACGGATGATATTTGTGTTTATTTGATTGCCAGGATTGTGGCTGATCTTGATCTGCAAAAGCACTTTCCAGAACTGCCAAAGCAGCTGCCTGAGTTCTTTTCGAATCAGTCCCTGGAAAACTTGAAGATTGCCGGGCTTGATTGCACGACGTTCTTCGAGCGTCTCGTCACAGTGAGGGACGACGCAGACACGTATTTCTACTGCCTCGCGTCGCTCCATAAGGCGCGTCTCAAGTACGAACGCATATTATCTACTCAGCCAATACC